>CBDUSJ010000247.1:0-4686 GCA_965369845.1 uncultured bacterium
TAAAATATTCGAAGCTTTCTTCCACCAGATACATGCACAACGGAAAAAAATCGAAATCAACGTTTTTAATTTTTTCCCGGATGATAAAGATAAAATCTTTTCCGACAGAAGCCGGATTGAACAAGTATTGATAAAATTATTGAGTAATGCACTGAAATTTACAACTTCAGGTTTTATTAATTTTGGTTATGAAAAAAATAATTCGGATATAAAATTTTTCATCACCGATAGCGGATGCGGTATTCCAAAAGATAAATTTGAAATAATTTTTGAGCGTTTCAGACAGGTTGACGACAGTTTGACCAGAAAATTCGGCGGCACCGGTTTGGGATTAACCATCGTTAAAAAAATAACGGAAAGAATGGGTGGAAAAATCTGGCTGAAATCACAATTAGAAGTTGGAACAACTTTTTATTTTACAATTCCAAAAAATTAAAACAATTAGTTTTTGAGTCTCAGATAAAGATCATTGTCTTTAATAAAAATTTTATCAATCCTGAAACCCAGGTTGTTTTTGGAAACTTCCCGTGTAAGGTGTTCAAATTTTCCCGTATAAAGGTCTCCCATATTTTTTATTTCGGTAGTGTATTTTTCCGACAGCTCAATCTGCCTGAGAAAACAAGTCAGGAAAGCCGGCCAAAGGCCGTTTCTCATGTCGGTTTTGCTGAACGAAAATTCTTCTGTTTCGCTTATGTAATTTGTTTCTTTATCAAAAAAATATTTGAATCTTCCGTATTCAAGTTCAAATGTTTCGTCATTTATGCTGGATGAAATTTCGATACTTTTCCCTGTTTTATGTAATTGGCTTTCAAAAAGATCGGGCTCATCTCCGGGCTGCTGATAATTTCTTCCTTCGAGACTGTAAAAACTATACAGGTTTATGTCATCTCCCAAGCCTTTTTCGCAGAGGAAAATTTCCGTATTTATTAGCAGGCTGTCGGTTAAGGTAGTTTCAATCGGCAGGTTTACAGGAAAAGCAGCAAGAATTATTGCTTCGCCAAAACCGGTATATGCTTTTTTCACAATCCTGAACAGGCTGCCCGAATAATTTAATTTTGATTTTATCTGTGAATAGGTTGTAAATTTCCAGGCATTTTTGTCGCCTTTGTGCTCGTTCGTGTAATCGTCGGTAATATTTTTTATTTCCGAATTGTACAGAATTGCCAGTAGCGCCTTTGCCCGCAAAGTTGCTTGCATGAGCGCAACTGTCGAATCAAGTCCGGGGTCTGAAATTCCGGCAACAAAAATATGTTCGTTATCAAAATCGATGGGAGAAAAGAACCAATCCGGCAAGGCTGATGGTTTCAGGAATGAAACGTATTTTACTTCTTCAGGCTCCGACTTACCCGGATAAGAACCAATTTCTTTATCGAAAGTTTGCCTGAAGTTTTCATAAGCATTTTCGATGTTGCCGGATTTTTTATCTTCAGCGCCGGTTTTAACTTGCTGCGAATAAATCAAACCTGAAAATAAGAAAAAAACAATAAACAGTAAAAAAATTTTCATATCCTACCTGGATTTCAAAAAAGAAACAGAGCCACCCAAAAAGTATAGCCATCAGATGACTTTTTAATTTGAAGATTAGTCATCTGATGGCTTTTCAGACAATCCTGTAATTATAAAAAAATATTGATTATCGCTTGTCGTATTCTTCCATTTCTTTATCCAGTTCTTTCTTGAATTGTTCGTACTGGAAATCAATCCGAAGTTTTTCGTCTTTTGATATCCTGTCGTTCATTTCGTTAAGGATTTCATCCCCTGCCAGCTCTATGGCAATATAAGTTTTATATGTGCCGCTTTTGGTTTTAGTTTGTTTTTCACAGATAGTTTTTATTCCTCTCAGTTCTTGTTTGATAACCTCACGCGAAAGGCCCTCATATCTTTCCTTAATATCCTCAACATTGTTCGATTCGTGAGACGACCAATAATTATCGATAACTGCCTTAATAGTAGTTTCGATAGCCCCGGCGATTTCGGCCTTTGCATTGCTCATCGCTTTCTTTTTCGACATCACCTGGTCGGTGCTTTCTCCAATGCTGTTTGCTCTGAAATAATCTTTGTCGGTGAAAAATTCAGGGCCTGAACAATAAGTTGTTAACAGAACTTCTTCTTCGGAAGGTGGTGGAGTTTTTGTGGTTTTTTTGGAAGATTTACAGCTTTGAATAACAGGCGCTAAAAATAAAACAGCCAGTAACAAAGCGAAAACCGGTCTTAGCAAATTTCGTTTCATAACTTTAAAATTTTGGTTAATAATTAATTTTCTTTCAGAGCAAAAGTAAAATATTATTCTTGAATAATACAAATAAAAAAATAAAATTTTAAAAAACACCACTGCGAAAAAGGTATCACCTTTCGAAAAGGTGATACCTTTAATAAATCATTCAATTATTAAATGCCTTATAGTTTCCAGGTTTGGCAGCCTGGCATGATAGTTCAGGTAATTATCTTTATTCTGAAACCATTTTTTTACATCGTCTTTTTGCAGGTGTGTTGGCTTATTAATCAAAATACGTTGGTACGAACTCCAGGGATACTGTCTGAAATCATCGCAGATATCATGCAATTGCGGATTGGCATGAATGTAATGCACCAAATTAGCAAAGTACTTCGGTGAATCTACCACGAGGCGTTTAAACGATTTTTGAAACAGGCTGCCCGTTCGTTTTTCCTGTTTGTTTATCGACATCGAATAGCTTGTAAAGAAAAAGCGAAACTTGCTGCTGATAAGTTTGGAGATGGTTGAAGTTTTTCCGTTTTTCATTTTAAAGGTATCACCTTTGCCAAAGGTGATACTTTTACCTTCAGGGCTTCTCGATATTTCCTCTTTTTCTTTTACGCGAATAAGTAAATGAAAATGATTGGGCAAAAGGCAAAATGCGTATGTTTTGGCAAAGTCGTACAGGAAATGATCGTACCGAACAAGGAAATATTCATAGTTCCCATTATTGTAAAACAAGTTCTCACGGTTGTTTCCGCGATTAAAAACGTGGTAAAATTTTCCGGCTTCCAGTGGCGGGTAATAGTCGATCATTTTTTTAGGCTTATTTCAGTTTGGAAAGGCATTATTTTTTTCGTAATTCGGTTTTTTAAAGGTATCACCTTTTCAAAAGGTGATACCTTTTTATAGGTTTTC
This sequence comes from uncultured bacterium, assembly GCA_965369845.1. Lineage (GTDB taxonomy): Bacteria > Bacteroidota > Bacteroidia > Bacteroidales > 4484-276 > CBDUSJ01. The sequence continues at coordinate 3,134 of CBDUSJ010000247.1, forward strand.
ATTCCCCCATCCAATCCTTATACATTTTCATTCTATCCGTTACTTTTTTAATATATTGCCTTGTTTCATCATAAGGAAGATTTATACGAAGAAATGAATATAATTCATCGTAATCCAATTTGTTAATTTCTTTTGTGGCGTATTTTATATTTGTTTTGCCTGTAAAAGCCCTGCTAAGATTACCGGCGCCCGTATTATAAGCTGCAATTGCACATAATTTTTTGCATTCGGGATCACTAATTTTTTTCAACTCGCGTGTCATCAGTATTTTAAGATAAGCCACACCGAGTTCAATATTTTTGTCGGCCTGATAAAGATAATTGGCAGGCAGCAATTTATCTTCTTCATAAAGATAATAATAAGCGTCGCGTCCGGCATATTTCGGAACTATCTGCATTAAACCGAAAGCAGGAACCCCCGAACGGGCTTTAGGATTAAAATAAGATTCGGTATGGATAATGGCATAAACAAGCTCAACAGGCAAATCAAAACGCTTGGCAAATAAATTTACGTGAGACTCAACTTTTTCGGCACGCACTTTTATATTATCGGGCGCCAGCGTAAGACTTAAAGAAACTTTATATCTGTTTTCACCATCTTCGCCTTTTATTTGTTCTATTTCTATCTGCTCGGTTTGCGTAACTTCTTCGGCAAATTCGCCGGCATTATCCGCATCAACAATTTTTCCTTCACTATTATTGATTTGCCCTTCGAGCACAGGTTCATCGAGCAAAGTCTCGGAGGCTTCGGCCTCGCTTGAATAATCTTTTGTTTTACCTTGCGAAACGACAAGTTTTTCAACAGCATCTTTTAATTCATTTTTAACAATTTCAGGGTTTGCGGCTTCTGTTTCGGTTAAAAGTATTTCAACTTCCGCCGTTCCGTTTTCAAAATCCACATCGGTTCGTTGCTTTTTATCTTCGCTGTATTCAACCCAATCTTTTTTTGTAGAGGTTTTAAAATCCTGTTTTCCCCAGTAATTCTCAATTTCTTTTTTAAAATTATCGAAAGCTTCCTGTTCCTGCCTGAGATATTCTTCATAAGTTTTGGTTTCCGACTCAAGATAATTTTTATATCTTGCCTGTTCCTGCTTTTTGTATTCTTCGAAAGTTTGTGTTTTAGTCTCCTGCGAAACAGCAATTAAAAAACAAAGCTGTAAGGCAATAAATACCGAAATTTTTAATAAACTTAACTTTTTCATTTTTGTTGGTTTTATTGTTAAAATTTTTTAAACCTTAAATTAAACCTGACCCGTACGGGTCAGGTTTCTTATTTCTTCGCCAACTTCAACCTTTGCCAGCAAGCTCACATAGCTCAGCAAGAAGGAATGGATGAACCGTTTGGTAAGCTATGGGACAAGAACCAGGCGGAAGCCCAAATTGATGAGGCTGAAGTCGGGGCTCCAGTAGTTACGATTCGCCACACGGCAGCCAGCGGCACTGTAGTCCCAGCCACCGCCGCGGAGCACACGGCCAGAGCCCGATGATGCTCCTTTCGGATTATTACGCGAACATTTTTTATAATAATCGCTTCCGTACCAGTCGCTGCACCAT
>CBDUSJ010000248.1:0-4663 GCA_965369845.1 uncultured bacterium
CTTCGCTTTCAAGATTGAACTGCAGAATTTCACATATATCTTCTTCATCATCAACAACCAAAATCCTTTTTTTCATCTTATTAAAAATTTAATTAATGCGATTTTATATTGTTTATATCCTTTGAGAAATAATATCCTGTAATTGAGCATATAATTCAGGTATTTTTATTTCACCTGGATTAATTATTTTTCCCATAATATCAAATTGCAGAAACAAAAGATTTGCAAACTTTTCGAAATCTACGAATATATTTTTGATGGCTATTTCTTCTTTTTTTTCTTAACAGCAAATTTAGTATTAAATTTAAACTATAATTTGCCTATTAAATCCCTTTTTTCTAATTTGGATAAAAAAGGAGAACTTGCCGGTTTAATCTACTTTTGCTTAGCAATAGCAAGGCCTTTTATCAAATGATTGGCTGCTGCAGGGTTTGTTGCCAAAGGTATATTATGCACATCATGTAAACGCATCAGCATTTGTACATCGGGTTCGTGGGGATGTTTACCTAAGGGATCTCTAAAGAAAAAAACCATAGTTACTTTTTCTTCTGACAACAAACTGCCTATTTGTGCATCACAGCAAGTGGACCGCTTTTATATTTTTTTACTATAAATCCGGCTTCCTCTACATGATTGCCTGTTGTACCGGTTGCTATAAGTTTGAAATGTTGGAGAAAGACTTTGTTTTGATTTAAAAAAGCAACCATTTCAGCTTTCTTTCCATCATGTGCAATAATTGCAATCCTTCTCTTTTCCACATCATTTATAATTTGGTTTTAGTAAAATGAATGAGTCCGGTCTAAAAAATACAAATATCAAATCTCACTCAAAGACGCCAAGTCGCAAAGCATTGAAATGTAGTATATTATACCTTTGCGTCTTTGCGAGATTATGGGCTTTTTGGACTAAACTCATATATGCCAGAGCCAATAAAATAATTTATTCCTGGAATTTTTTCAATATAAGAAAGTTTTTTTTCTTCCTCCAGCGTATAAGGATTTTGCCAATAATATTCAATTAATCCTTTACCTTCGTTTTTTACAATTTCAATCATATCTCTAATAAGGAATTTGCCATGCGAATCCTGATAGTCATATAAATTTTGCCCCTGTAATTCTTTTTGAACGCCAATAGCAACATTATAACCATTAAAATCATAAATAAATAAATATCCGGATAGATCATCAAAAAAGCGTATTGTATCAATAAAAACACGGCAAAAGTCAACACGTTCAAGTGTATCTGTAATAATGCTCTGAAACACACTGCCGAATCCTCCGGCAATACAATGAACAGCCGTGCTGACCATTTTTTTATTACATTCCAGAACACTAATATTATCTTGCGAATTTGGTGCATCATTCTCCTTTTTACACGATGTTAAAAAACTAAATGATGCTAATGCTACAATAAGTAAAATAGATTTCAACCTTTTCATTTCAATTAATATTAAATTTGATGCAAAAATAATGTTTTTTTTAATTATACCTTAAATTTTATAAATTAATCCTGACAGAAATCCATAAACTTCTTCCATATCCATCCACACCCGAACCGTGCATTCGATATTCTTTATTAAAAATATTATTTAAACCTGCTGAAATTTTAAACCACTTCAGCTTGTAGCCAATTCTTAAATTCAGCACATTCCAGCCGGGAGTTCCTCCATCAGGTATTCTGCTATCGCTGATATCGCCTTCTGACAGCCTGTTTTGCTTTCCGGCATAAAGCCATTCAAGCCTGCTCCACAGCCCAAAATTACTTTTATAATACACTCCCAATTTACCATTTAAAGGAGGTATGCGCCGCATGGGTTCTTCAAGGGTTTCATTTTGTCCGTAAGTAAAAGTTATATTGCCATAAGCCAGCAAGCACGAAACAATGTCGTACTGAATTTCAGCTTCAATACCTTGAATAACGGCTTTTGCAAAATTTTCCTTTCTGTAAACTTTTTCTCCATCAATAGAATCATAGCCGTTCCAGCTTGCCTCAACGCGGTCGATCATATCATACAAGCGGTTACGATAGAGATAAACCGAGCCGGAAAACTTTTCCATCCTCGATTTAAGCCCTAATTCGAAATTAAGAGATTTTTCGGATTTCAGATCCGGATTGGGTACTTCGATACCATAATTAAATGTGCCAAAACTACTAAGGTCGTTTATGTTCGGAGAACGGAACGATGAATAAACCGCTCCGATAAGATTAAAATCAGGGCTAAGAGAATACATCAGTGAGAAATTTCCGACAACTGACGTGGGGCCAATGTCAACATTTCCAAATTTCTTATCCGCAGCAGTGATTTTATATGTATTGAAACGGCCGCCGATTGTTGTTGAAAATTTTTTAAAATCAATAGTATGATATGAATAAAATGCGAAACTTTTAGATTCTGCCCCGTCGGGATATAACCCACGTGAAACATTTTTGTTACCGTTTTCTTTTGTGATTGTTTCACTATAAACCTTATCGGAAAAAAATTCCAATCCCGAAGTAAACTTCCAGTTTGAAGCAGGTAATGAATTAATCTCAATATTTCCGCCCCATGTATTCACTACATCATTTTCATTTTTTACTGTTGTTTCGCCGTCTTTCTGTTTTATTCTGGTTTCGCCGGAACGGTTAAAGGATATGGTAGTAATGAGATTATTTATCCACTTATTTTTATAATACGAAGATAATCTCGCGTAAGCAAGCTGCCTTATCTGCGGGTCGAAATTATATATTTGGTATTTCCCGATTATTTTGTCATATCTCGGGACGTTATTCTGTTTATCGTACTGATAGGCAAAAGTTAGTTTGTGATTATCTGCAATTTTAAATAATAGTTTTGCGTCGCCTGCAAGTTCATCGTATCCGGTAGGCGATTGTTTTCCTATATTACCTCCGGCAACGATATCACCAAAATCATTATAGGTAACACCACCAAGAAATGCAAAATTTTTATCTGAGATATTGATTTCAGCTCTGCCGGTTTTTTCCATATCGTTGTTCATATATTTCAAAAAGGCGCCTCCGCCGGCTCTGAATCCAACATTGGTAAATTCAGGATTTCGTGTCAGTATATTTACTACCCCTCCAATTGCATCGCTGCCATACAAAACCGAGCCCGAACCTCTGATTATTTCCATTTTATTAATAATCAAAGGATCGATAGTATTCAGATATTGGTTCGGGCCGTATCGGTAGGTTGCATTGTTCAGCCTGATCCCGTCGATCATAAGTAGATTCTGATTTCCGGTCATGCCTCTGATGATAGGCGAACCTCCGCCATGATTTGTTTTTTGTAAAAACACTCCTGTCGCTCCTGTCAGGGCTTCAGGTGTTGTCCGCGGTTCTTCCTGTTCAATGGTTTTATTGCTGATCACCGTAATTGCTTTGGGGGAATTAAATTCTTCGGATTCAATTTTCCGGGCTGTTATTACAATTTCATTATTCAGCGTGATGTTTGTTGGTTGTAAATAGATATTTATAATATCGGATTCAGAAACAGGCACAATAATTTCTTTTTCATAAATCAGATATCCGATCATTGTAACTCTTAAAAGGTATGTCCCTGTATCGATACCGGAGATTTCAAATTTACCCGATCCATCGGTGAAAGTCCCGTGATGAGTGTTAACAAAAGTTACATTAGCGCCTGCAAGCGGTGTGTCAAATTTTGCATCATAAACAAATCCATTTATTTGCTGGCCATCCGAGAAGGCAGGGAGTAAACATAGAACAGCCAAAAATGATGTGATCAGGTATCTGCTCATTGTTTAAAAGTAATAGAAGATTTAGCTTAATATTTTACTAATATATTATGAGTCCGGTCTAAAAACTATGAAAAAGAAATTTCACGCAAAGTCGCCAAGACGCAAAGTTTTGAACATCTGCAGGATAAGTTTTTGCATTTTTTTGAATTTGCGGCTTTTGAAGTAAAGTTAAAAGCCTTTCAATAGCCGATAAACCCGCAATTTTGTTTTCACTGTGTTACCCTTTGTTATTATTTCATTAGTTGGTAGTTATTCACCAAAATTGACGCAGATAAGTGCAACATTCTTTCAAGTTTCCTGATCATATTTACTGTTAATCTTTTCTTTTTATTTAATATTTCAGAGACACTGCTTTTTCCGCCAATTACTCCCACTAAATCCTTTTGTTTAATATTCATTTCTTCCATTCTTATTTTAATTGCTTCAATTGGGTCTGGTGCTTCAATTGGATAATATTCATTTTCGTAATTTTCAATTAGCAATGATAATATCTCTGCTTCATCACCTTCTTTTGTGTTTGGTAAAGCATCAAAAATTTCCTCAAGTCTTTCAAGAGCTTTTTCGTAATCTTTTTCCGTTTTTATTGGTCTGATATTCATAACTTTTATTTTTAAATTGTTTGCCAAAAAACTTAATTGTTCTAGCTTTTCTGCATCTTCAAGAAAACTTGTTTTTGATTGTGCAATTTTTTTTAACGCTTTTGTTGTAAATGCATAAATACCGACGTGTTTATAATATTCTTGTTTATCAACGTTTTTTTCATCTCTATAAAAAGGAATTGGGCTGCGGGAAAAATACATTGCGTTGCCAGCCATATCACAAACAACTTTTGCAAAGTTTGGATTATTAATTTCTTCTTTGTTTGTAATTCTTTTTTTTAGTGTCCATACATCTGCATTATCGTT
>CBDUSJ010000249.1:0-4658 GCA_965369845.1 uncultured bacterium
GTGATAGATTGATAACATTCTTAAATTGAGTATTAACAAAAGAAATAAAATGAGGCTTAATAGACAAAAAGGATGCTAAAAACTCTTGTAAGTATTGTATTTATTAGCTTTACCGCAAATCAAAGATTATGAATAAAAAAAGTGCATTTATTGTAGTAGCACAATAACAAAGAAAAAACGGTCAACGTTATTTAGGCATTGACACTTAGTTTTGTACTTCTTAATTCTAAAATCTTAAATCTTAAATCTTAATTCTAAAATCTTAAATCTTAAATCAATCGTTTTTCAAAGATTATATTTAATTTTGCCTCAATTAAATAATTTATTTACAGAACCAAAAATCAAAATCAAATGAAAAAATTTACAACATTTTCAATTTTAGTTCTTTTTATGCTTGCGCTTTTTCCCTCATGTATGCAGGAATGCGCCGAAGAACGTGAAAACACCCGCGCCGGAATTATCCCGCAAGGAGAAGAATTTCAAGCCCTACCCGGCGAAAACATGCAGCAAAAGCTGGATGAATTTGCAAAAGTAAAACTCACTGCCGATTTTAGCCATCTCACAGAAAAAGAGAAAGAAATGCTTCCGGATTTTTTCAAAATTGCAAAAATTATGAACGGCCTTTTCTGGAAACAGGCAATCGGACAAAAAGAAGATTTCCTGAACAGAATTCAGGGTGAGGATGCTGAAAAATTTGCATTAATTCAGTATGGTCCATGGAACAGGCTAAATAACAACAAACCTTTTCTGACCAACATTGGCAAAAAACCGGCCGGCGCTAATTTTTATCCGGCAGATATGACCAAAGAAGAATTTGAAGAACTCGAAGATACTGCCAAAACAAGTCTTTATACTCTGATCCGCAGAGATGGCGAAGGAAAATTAATCGTCGTTTGGTATCAGGATGCTTATAAATCGGAACTAAAAAAGGCAGCGGATTTACTAAACAAAACTGCCGGAATTGCCGAAGACGAATACCTGAAAAATTATCTTTCACTTCGTGCAGAAGCGCTTCTCACAAGCGATTACCAGGCAAGTGATTTTGCATGGATGGATATGAAAAATACGAATATCGATTTTGTTGTCGGGCCTATAGAAAATTACGAAGACCAGCTTTTCGGATACAAAGCTGCTTTCGAATCGTTCATTCTTATTAAAGACCCCGAATGGAGCAAGCGCCTTCAGAAGTTCGCCGCCTTGCTTCCCGATCTGCAAAAAGAAATTCCTGTCGATGATAAATACAAAAAAGAAATTCCTGGGTCAAATTCCGATCTTAACGTTTATGATGCAATTTATTATGCAGGCGATTGTAATGCCGGAAGCAAAACAATTGCCATCAATCTGCCCAACGATCCTGAAGTTCATCTAAAAAAAGGTTCAAGAAAATTGCAGCTTAAAAATGCCATGAAGGCCAAATTCGATAAAATACTTGTTCCGATTTCCGAAATGCTTATCGACGAAAATCAGCGCCAATATATTAAATTTAGCGCCTTCTTCGAAAACACGATGTTTCATGAAGTAGCTCACGGCATGGGAATAAAAAACACAATTAACGACAAGGGAACAGCGCGTGAAGCCCTGAAAGAAACATATTCCTCGATTGAAGAAGGGAAAGCTGATATTCTCGGTCTCTGGCTGGTTACCAAACTTCGCGAAACGGGTGAACTTACCGAAGGCGAACTGAAAGATAACTTTGTAACTTTTTTTGCAAGCATTTTCCGTTCGAGCCGTTTCGGAACAGCAAGTGCTCATGGTAAAGCAAATATGATGCGGTTTAATTTCTTCGAAGAATACGGCGCCTTCAACCGTAACGAAAACGGAACCTATACCATAAATTTCGAAAAGATGCAGGAGGCAATGAACATTCTTGTTGATAAAATCATGACTATCCAGGGTGATGGCAATTACCAGGCAGCCAAAAAATGGGTTGATGAAAAAGGCAAACTTATGCCTCAACTGAAAGCCGACCTTGAAAGGCTCAACAAAAGCGGAATTCCCGTAGATATCGTTTTCGAGCAGGGAATAGAAGTTTGTGGGTTAAAGTAAAAATTATTAAAATAGTATTTATAAAAAATTCCGGGGCAACAATTACTCCGGATTTTTTTTACAGCAAAAAATTATCATGTTGTAAATTTTCTGTTTTAAACAAATAAATTCAATTGTCCGTATTCGCACAAAATTTTTTTATTTTCGCACACTCATATTTTATTTGCATAAAATAAGATTTGCTATTTACCTGATAAAAAACACTTTAAATTATCTGGTACGATTATAGAGAAAGGCGTTCCTTAATAAAAAATTCATAATAATAAAATTAGACTAAAATGATGAAAAAACTATTATTTACTGTTTTTGCAAGTCTGGTGTTGAGCATAAGCAGTTTTGCGGCTTCACCGGCGCCTGATGAGGGAATGTGGTTACCCATGTTCGTTGAAAGGTTAAATTGGGTTGACATCCAGGAAATGGGGCTTCAACTTACACCTGAGGAGATTTACAGCATCAATAACTCCAGCCTTAAGGATGCAGTTGTAGGCCTGGCGGCGGGTAGCGCTCCGAATGGTTACTTCTGCACCGGAGAAATTGTATCGGACAAGGGGCTTTTATTCACAAACCATCACTGCGGTTTCGGCTTTATTCAAGACCACAGTACCATAGAACATGATTATCTGACCGATGGTTTCTGGGCAATGAGCCTTGAAGAAGAACTTCCGAATGAGGGACTAACCGCTTCTTTTCTTATCAGCATGCAAAATCTGACGGATACAATACTCTCACAGCTTTCAGACACAATGACTCTACAGGACAGAAGAACCAAGATCAGGGAAATCACCAAGCCAATCAAGGAAGAAGCTTCCGAGGATGGTAAATACGATGTTGTGGTTAAAAGTTTTTACAGGGGTAATGAATACTATATGTTTGTTTATGAAACTTACAAAGATGTCAGATTGGTAGGCGCCCCTCCATCAAGCGTTGGAAAATTTGGCGGCGACACTGATAACTGGATGTGGCCGCGACATACCGGCGATTTTTCTATCTTCAGAGTTTATACAGCTCCGGATGGTTCTCCGGCAGAATACTCAAAAGAAAATATTCCGTTGAAACCAAAATATCATCTTCCCGTTTCATTAAAAGGATATAAAAAGGATGATTTTGCTATGATATGGGGCTATCCTGGCGGCACTGAACGTTACCTCACTTCTTATGGAATCGACTTTGCCCTTGATAAGAAGAATCCGGTACTTATCAATGTTTTCGGTAAAATTCTCGAAATAATGAAATCCTATATGGATTCCAACGACACACTCCGCATTCAATATGCATCCGATTATTTTTCATTTTCAAATAGTTGGAAATACTTCATCGGTCAAACCAAAGGGCTTAGGAATCTCGATGTTCGTTCCAAAAAAGCTATAATAGAAGAACAGTTTTCAGAATGGGTTGATGCCGACACTGAAAGGAAAGAAAAATATGGAGATGTTCTCGAAAATATTAAAAATGGTTATTTATCGATGGACGAGGTCGTTACACCTCTCTATTATACAGCCATTGGTTTCAACAACTTAGATATTATGAGTTTTGCCGGAACATTTGGCCAGTTGAACGGACTTCTCGAAGACAAGAAAAATAACAAGGAAGCTATAAAAGAAACTGTTGACGGACTAAAGGAAAGAACCAACTCGTACTTTGAGGATTACAACCCAAAAATGGACAAGGATATGATAATTGCCTTCCTGAAAATGTATGCTAATGATATTCCTAAAGACCAGCAGTGTGATATACTTAAAATAATTGACACTAAATATAAAGGCAGCATCGAAGCTTATGTTGATGAGCTTTTCAAAAAATCGATGTTTGCCAACAAGAAAAAAGTTATGACATTTCTTGATAATCCGAAAAAGAAAAAACTTGACAAAGACCCTGCATCAGAAGCTGTTAATTTATTCAGAGGAAGTATGATGGCTTTTTCAGGAAGCTACAGACAGGGACAAACTATGGTTGATGAAGGAATGAGGCTATTCATAGCCGGCCTGCGTGAAATGAACCCGGATATAAAATATTATCCCAATGCTAATTCCACCTTGAGATTTACATACGGCACTATTCTCGATTATTTCCCTGCCGATGCCGTACATTATGATTACGTAACACATCTGTCGGGTGTAATGGAAAAGGAAGATCCGGCTGATGAAGAATTTATTGTGTCGGAAAAACTTAAAGAGCTATACCAAAAGAAAGATTTCGGACGATACGGAGAGGATGGAAAAATGATCACTTGTTTTTTAAGCACCAATGATATTACCGGTGGAAACTCAGGAAGCCCTGTAATGAACGGAAACGGAGAACTTATAGGAATAGCATTCGATGGCAACTGGGAAGCCATGAGCGGCGATATTGCTTTTGAGCCCGAATTGCAAAGAACCATCAATGTAGATATTCGGTATGTACTTTTTATTATCGATAAACTGGCCGGAGCACAAAACCTGATCGACGAACTTACTATTGTTAAATAGACCGCTTAATTCGAAACTCATACTTCCTTACACCATAGGTGATTATCAATCTGTTATAGATTTTTTAAAGGAAAATAGTTGTATTGTTATATTATTGTTACATTGTTACATTGTTACATTGTTATATTGTTATATTGTTATATTGTT
>CBDUSJ010000250.1:0-4640 GCA_965369845.1 uncultured bacterium
GATAAATAATTATTTGCAGTACCTGATACCTGAACGACTGATGTTTCACAAATAAGCACATCTTCACCCGCATATACATCTGGTTGTTTCATTATCTGGATTTGTAATTCATCAGAGATACTGTTAGTGCATGGTGCAATTGGATCAACAGAAAGGGTTAGTGTTACATTTTCTGTATTTATATCATCAGCGCCCGGGAAATATACAGTTTCAAGAATATTTGGATTGTCAAATGCACCGTCTCCATTTGTTGTCCATGTAACCTGACTGTAATATGTCGCAATTCCTGATAAAATGGCCGGATCGCCTTCACAGATAATTTGATCATCTCCGGCATTAACAGTCGGTTCCTGACTAACCGTAACCGTTACATCATCAACTGCAGTATTATCTCCATCATTTACTTCCACAAAAAAAGTAGTGGTTTCATTAACTGTAACCACCGGATTTTGTTGGTTTGAACTGAACCCTGGAGGGTCTGACCACCAATCGTAGGTATAAGTTCCGCTGCCTCCCATAATTATTTCTACATTAAGATTTGATATCCCTGAATTACAAAACTGAGATGGTTCGGCAGTTGCATTAACTATAAGTTCTACAGTACAATTCATCGATGCAATGTAAGATAATGCCAGATAGAACCATTTATTAATAGTAATATTACCCGGTACAAATGTAATTTCAGTAACATCGTATGTGATTTGATTTTGCCATGAATAAATCTTCCAGTTTATCCATTCACCGTAATCAAATCCATCTTTTTCAGGTGTGTAATAATCATCCCCAAACAAAACGAATACCAGTTGTTCTGTTCCTTTCCATGCCCCTCCACCTGCACAATAATATTCACCGTCATCACCTATATAAAAACCGCCAATAAAATCCCCTGGTAGAATCGGAACGCCATTTATTGTTGGAACGTTCTCGGCAGGAATACCAAATGCATGAATGTATCCGGTATTTACGATTGTGTCTGGTTGCCATGTAGGAGGATAACTTCCTGAATCTTCCGGGTATAGTTGCCATCCTTGTCGTATCAATAATAGAAGTGAATCAACAACATTTTGATAGTTGAATGTAGAGTCTTCCATATTATTAAAGGAAGAATGCAGAATTTCAATTACCGGATCTTCCGGATTTGTTATTGTTTTGCCTAAACTTTGAAGTGGTTTGGAAACGTAAATTAGGCATGTTACCAAAATAGCTACCGCCACCTTTGGTACAAAGTGGTAATAAGATTTCACGATTTCCCCTTTCTTTTTTTATGACTTTTTTATTCCCTTTTTAAAAAAATCATGGTATTTGAAGAGTTTCTTCTTTTTTTATTACAGCCCTAAGCGGGTGCTTAGTTTAATATTCCTTCCCAAGAATAAATTTTATTAAAACATTGCAAATATATAAAAAAAATATTTAAAACAAGTTTTTTAATAATTAAATATTTCCTCAAGAGATAATTCATGTATTTTCCCAATATTTTTGAGTGTGTTCATGTTTAACAGTTCTTTATTACCCAAAACAAGAAAATTATATTTTTTACCTTTAATGTTTTTATTAAAGAAATCCTCGAACTGGTTTATGTCGGTGCTTTGCATGTATTTATACACGTCTTTTCTGATGTCGTAATTTATTCCGCGATCGAGATTTCTCATATAAGTCCAGAAAATATTTGACTTGATAATTCTTTCAGTATTTATTTTTTTAATTATGGATTCTTTTGCCAGACTAAATTGTTTTTGGGCTTTTGGCATATCATTCATTAATTCTAACATTGCATCGGTGGCATTTTTCAATTTATCAGCCTGTGTGCCGACAAAACCATAAAGAATATTATTACGGTCTGGTTTTCCGGGAACTGAAAAGCTTGCAAAAGCAGAATACGCAAGAGCTTTTGATTCCCTGATTTCCTGAAATACAATCGAAGATAATCCGCCGCCAAAATATTCGCCAAATAAGCGGGAGGGTGGAATTAGATTTATATCAAAAGGAGCGGCTTTGGAAATCATAATAATATTTGCTTGCAGCATATCATAATTAACAAAATATACAACATTTTCCTTATTATCCTGTTGAATAAATTTTTCAGGTTCAGGTATTTCTGACATAGATTCGGGAAGTTTATGGTACGATTTAATCCCTGCCATGGATGCTTCGATATCCTCAGGGCCGTAATAGAAAATTTTGTGTTTATAGGTGGTTATTTCTTTTATTAATTGTGTTAATTCATCCGGGCTTATTTTTAAAAGCTCTTCTTTTGGAATTATGTTTGTGAAAGGAGATTTTTTTCCGTAAATACCGTAATTTAACATTCCACGCCAAAGTATAGTGTTTTTGCTGAGCTTATTATCCTCACGTTCTTTCAATATGCCGTCAACATAGTCGTCATAAGCTTTTTTATCCGGTTTGGCATTAGCAATAACATGTTCAAGCAGTTCAATTCCCTTTTTAAATGATTTATTCAGGCCGGAAATATAAACATACGATCGCTCATTTCTTGCGTTTACACCAAAATTAAGCCCTAATCTGAAAAATTCCTGTTGCAACTCGGCAGGTGTGTATTTATCGGTTCCAAGATAAGGTAGGTAATTTACAGCAAGAGGAAATTTTTTATTATGATTTTTTCCCATATCGATAATATAGTTCAATGAAAAGATTTCATTTGTATTATTCCTGATATAATACATTTTTACATCAGAATTAATTTCCTTTGTGCTTATTTCTTTTTCAAAATCCACGAACACCGGCTTTATCTGTTCCGGTTCGATTGTACTGAATTCTTTATAAAATTCCGACTGGTATTCCCTGTTTATCGGAACAGGAGTTATTGGCGGTTTTTCAACTCTTGAAAGCCTTGGTGTTTCGCCGGTTAATTTGTAAACAATGGCATAGTTATCCTTATATTTTTCATTTGCAAATTTTATAAGATCATCTTTTGTAATTTTTTCGAGTTCGTCAATAAATCTTAATTTATCCACATAAGGAATGTTTTTTATAAATGCGTCGAGATAGCTGAAAGCTCTGCTGAAGTTTCTTTCGAGTCTGTAAATTTCCGTAAGGCGCAGGTCGTTTATCACAGATTCGATCATCCAGTCTTCAAATTCGCCTTTTTTAACCAGTTCTATCTGTTCGAGAAGCAAGTTTTTTACTTCTTCAAGAGTTTGTCCTTCGCGCGGAGTTCCAAAAAATTCATGAATTCCGTAATCTTTCATAAAGTTGGCGTAACAGCCGGCTTTTAAAACCTTTTGCTGTTGCACAAGATTCAGGTCGATAAGGCCGGCTTGTCTGTTGCTGAGTATCATGTCGATCAGGGTGATGTATTTGTGATCTTCTGAATTATCGCCGTCAAACCTGAATGCCATAATTAAGTTTTCGGCTTCCGGGCCTACAACCTCTTTAACAATCGGTTCTTTGATAGGTTCTTCAACCGGTTGTTTTATTTCCGGCAATTCTCTTGATTTATGTTTACCAAAATATTTATCTATTAGCTGAATAGTATTTTCAAAATCAATATCTCCGGCCAGCGCAATAGCCATATTGTTTGGTACATAAAAAGTTTCAGCAAATTTGTAGATATTCACCATCGAAGGATTTTTGATATGTTCTGCAAGGCCGATAACCTGGCGGCCATAAGGATGGTTGGGGAAAAGAGCTTTCATCAGCGCAATGTCTGCGCGGCTGTAATCCATATCCTGATACATATTATATTCTTCATAAACGGTTTCAAGCTCGGTATGAAAAAGCCTTAAAACCATATCGCTGAATCGTTCACTTTCGAGCATTACCCATTTTTCGAATTCATTTACGGGAATATCGTTTATATAAATTGTAAAATCATAGGAAGTGCCTGCATTGGTGTTTTTGGCGCCGATACTCGAAACCATTTTGTCGTATTCATTTGCAGCAACATATTCTGCTGCAATTGCCGACAAACTGTCTATTTTTTTATATATGCTCATTTTCTCCTCGGTATCATCAGTGCTTCGGCGTTTTTCGAAAAGGTCGGATATTTCCTGCAGTAACGGTTCTTCTACTTCCCAGTTAAGAGCACCAATTTTGCTTGTTCCCTTAAACATCATGTGCTCAAAATAATGAGCCAGGCCGGTTGTTTCTATCGGATCTGAAGTCGAGCCTGCTCTAATCCCGATAAGTGTGGCAATACGTGGTTCGTCTTTGTTTTCTGAAAGATAAATTTTTAAACCGTTATCAAGCGTATAAATCCGGGCTTTCATCGGATCGTTGGAAACGGTTTCGTATTTGAAACCATTTTTGTCGGTGTGGGTTTCTACTCTGTATTTTTCGATTGTACACGAAAAAAGGAAACCAAGTGAAAGAAAAAGCGCAATAATCTGTAATTTTTTCATGACTAATTAAATTAAAATTTTGTCAAAGATACGGATGTTTTTAAATATAAAAGAAATTTATGTAAAATAATTATAATCAAACATTAAGCTTCTTGAATGCCTGAGCAATATTTTTTAATATCAATGATGATTATTTTAATGCTAAGTTTTAGATATTACTCTTTTTTTCTTTTTTTCCATACTATCAACTACAGCCGCTCCAACACTATCGCCCCAAACATTGACAGTTGTTCTGAATCTGTCAAGCATCCAGTCTATTGATAACAGAAGTCCAATACCTTC
>CBDUSJ010000251.1:0-4601 GCA_965369845.1 uncultured bacterium
TTATTTCATTATTCTGTATTCGATATTGGAAAAAGTGTCATTATTATTTTCCTTTTAAAAAAACTTTAACAGATTGATAATAAATTTATGAGTCCGGTCTAAAAAGCCCGTGTGACCTCACCCTAACCCTCTCTTGCAAGGAGAGGGAATCCCCCTTCTCCTTGCAGGAGAAGGGGTTAGGGGATGAGGTTACAAGATGAAAATTTCATTTTTATAAGATCTTATTGTTTTTATACCGGACTCATTTATAGTGTCTAAAAGTCAAGTTGAAAAATATCCGGTCAGTTTAAAACCGGGCATAATTCATTCGCAAAAATCAGGTCATTTATTGATACTTGCAAAAAAAATGACATTCCCATACTTCATGCGTTAAAACTTGTTTAACAAATGCCTATCTTTGCGGCTGAGTAGTTGTAAAAAAATTTTCAAATTGGAAAACAAAAAAATATTTTCAAATATTATTTTCCTGATTTTAGTCGGTTGGATTATTACTAAATGTGCTAATCCGGTTTCGCCATCAGGAGGGCCGAAAGACTTGGAGCCGCCACAAGTCGTAAAAGCCCACCCGCCGAATTTTACAACAAATTTCAGCAATAGAAAAATAGTTATTTCTTTTAATGAATTTGTAAAACTTAAACAACCTAATCAACAGGTGGTGATCTCTCCGCCGGTAAAAGAAAAACCCGATTTTAAAACGAGGGGGAAGTCTGTAATAATCGATTTTAACAAAGAGGAATTAAAACCAAACACTACTTATACCATATTTTTCGGCAACTCAATTGTTGATATTACAGAAGACAACCCACTGAGAAATTACCTTTATGTGTTTTCAACCGGCGATAATCTTGACTCACTTGCGATAGCCGGCATTGTATCGGATGCTTTTAACCTAAGCCCAAAGGAAGAAATATTCGTGATGCTTTATTCAACAGATAATGATACTGTGCCTCCCGACTCACTCCCTTATCTTGTGCGTCCTTTATATATTTCCAAAACCGGTATTAACGGGATATTCCAGTTAAGAAACCTTAGAAACGAACCTTATAAAATTTTCGCTCTTTCCGATTTGAACAGCAACTATCTGTACGATCTTCCTAACGAAGAAATCGCTTTTATCGACAGCCTTGTGTTACCCGAAGCTGTTTTTTACCCTGAACCCGATACAACAACTTCTGACACTTTACAGCAGGATTCATTAATTATAAGCGACATATATGGTGATTATCATAGTTTGTTTATGTTCAAAGAGATAGATTCCACCCAAAAACTGCTCGATGACGAAGTTGTCGGGAAAAACAAAATACGTTTTATTTTTAAATTTCCTGTTGATGAACCGAAACTTACGCTCCTAAAACCCGAAACCACCGTTGATTGGAAAATCGAGGAAATAAACTCGTTAAGAGACACATTACTGGTTTGGATACGTGATACTGTGATTGACAGCCTTCTGATAAAAATATCAGATCACGATTCAATAATTGATACAACCCTTATTGTTTTTAAAAAAGAAAAAAAGAAAAAACGCAGAAAACGGATAGAAAAAGAGAGTAAAAAACTATCGGTAAGAACAAATGTAAAAGGCAGGCTTTTTGACCTGAACAGACGGTTAACATTTTTATTTGATAATCCTTTGAAGGAGCACGATTTTTCGGGTATTTTGTTTATCGCAGGCGAGGATACAACGCTCGCTGCCCCTTTGATATTTACCGATAGTATTCACAGGAAAATGGCGTTAAAATATACCTTTGATGAAGAAATCCCATATCAGCTTATAATCCCCGATTCTTCTTTTACCGACATATTCGGACTGAGTAACGATAGTATTTTAATTAAATTCCGAACAAAATTTCTTAAGGAATACGGCAATATTTATCTCGATATTCTTACAAACAAAGATGAGCTGCCTTTAATTATTCAATTACTTAGTAATGAAAAAATAATTGTTGAAAAATATGTTACTCAGACTGATTCCAAAATTGCTTTTGAATATCTTAAACCTGGCAAATATTCCATAAAAGCAATTTGGGATAAGAACCGTAACGGGCGGTGGGACACAGGCAATTACCTAAAAAAATTACAACCGGAAAACGTTTATTATTATCCGGTTGTAATTGAAGTTCGTGCAAATTGGGATATTGAAGAAAGCTGGGATTTTCGATAAACCGTAAAATCAAATTACGGATCGAAAAGATTTTAGTTACAGCGATTGATACAATCAATTATCTCGTTAACAGTTTTACTTTTTAAAGAATAAAAAATCTTTTTCCCGCTTCTTTTCGATTTCAGAACACCTTTTTTTCTTAAAAGGTTCAGATGATGTGAGGCAGATGCTTGCTCGATGTTCAACTTTTCATAAATCTCAGTTACACACATTGGATTTTCATAAAGCATTTCCATCATAGCTATCCTCATCGGATGAGCAATGGCTCTTAGTTTGCTGGCAGCCATTTCCAATTTTTCAACGTCAATTTTCATTTTTATTATTTTTTAAAATTTGTGCAAATTTAAAATAATAAATATTATAAGCAAATAAATATGTTATTTAGTTATTATTTAAATAAGGAAGTAAATTCAAATTTGGTTCCGTCGAATAATCCTTTATCACTTAGCTTCAGTTCGGGAATAACCAGCAATGCCATAAAGGAAAGAGTCATATAGGGCGCATTTAACTCAGAGCCAAGGCCTTTTGCAAGCTTATCGAGCTTATCATATTCTCTTGCGACTTCATAACCGTCGTGAGCCGACATAAGGCCTGCAACCGGTAATGAGAGTGCATATTCGCCGGTTCCGTCAACAAGAGAAATGCCACCCTTATTTTTTATCAAAATATTAATTGCTTTAGTTATTTCATCGTCTGTAACCCCAACCGCAATAATATTATGACTGTCGTGAGCAACCGTTGAAGCAATGGCGCCGTGTTTAAATCCAAAATTATTAATAAAAGCAATTGATGGTTTGGCTTTAGAATAACGGTTCATTACAACAAGTTTTAATATGTCGTTTTCAGTATCACTTTCAACATTGTTGCTTTTTATTTTGGCATCGTAAAAAAGTTGTTTTGTGATCAGTTGTCCGTCAAGGGCTTTTATCACTTTTATTTTTTCGGATGTTGCAGTAACTTCAATATCCTGTTTGCTGATTTTTTCGGCATTAAATAAATTTGGTTCCGATTCGTCCACACTATCAATTAATGCTTTACCGTTTTCCGCAACTTTTTTACCTTTGATCCACGTAGCCAAAACATTAAAACTTTCAAGATTGTCAACCATAATAAAATCCGCATCATCTTCTTCACGAAGCAACCCGACATCGAGGCCATAGTGTTCAACCGGGTTTAATATACAGCTCCGCAGTACTTTCATAGGTTCATATCCTTTTGCAACAGCCCTCTTTACCAAAAGATTAATATGGCCTTTTACCAGGTCATTCGGATGTTTATCGTCCGAACAGAACATAACCATCTCAGGATATTTATCCATCAGGCCGATCAATGCGTCAAAATTTTTCGCAGCGCTACCCTCTCTTATCAGTATCTTCATTCCACATTTTATTTTTCCCAATGCTTCTTCCATTGTAAAACACTCATGATCGGTTGAGATACCTGCCTCTATATATTTTCGCGCATCGTCTCCCATTAACCCGGGGGCATGGCCATCAACCGGTTTTTTATATTTTTTAGCTAAAGATATTTTTTCCATAACTTCCTTATCGTCGAACAAAACTCCCGGAAAATTCATCATCTCCGATAAATATTTAATCTCATCCATTTTAAGAAGTTCTTCAATTTTAGCCGGACCAAGCCTGGCTCCGGAAGTTTCAAAATCGGTTGCCGGAACACAGGACGACGCTCCGAAATAAAATTTAAAAGGGACCTTTTTCCCATTCCTGATCATATACCGGATACCATCAATTCCCAACACGTTGGCAATCTCATGCGGATCGGACACTGTAGCAACAGTACCGTGAACAGTCGCAAGCCTGGCAAATTCGGATGGAATAAGCATTGAGCTCTCAACATGAATATGAGAATCGATAAATCCCGGAAGAATATAATTTTCTTCTCTACATTTTTTTTCTGTTATAGAAACAATTTTATCGTTTTTAACATTAATTGTCCCGCTGAATATCCGTTGATGTTTCAGATCGACAATATTTCCTGATATTGAAAAAGAGTTTTTATCATTCATGATATTTAATTTTAATTTACCGGATTTTATGAATGAGTTCGGTCTAAAAAGCCCGTGTGACCTCACCCTAACCCTCTCCTGCAAGGAGAGGAAATCCCCCTTCTCCTTGTAGGAGAAGGGGTTACAAGATGAAAATTTCATTTTTATAAGATCTTATTGTTTTTATACCGGACTCATGAATTTAAAAAATTAATTTTTTTATAAACAAAGGTGAAAAACTTTGTTAACTTATCACAGTAAAAATACTAAATTTATCAGGAAATTTTAATTTTGTCACAATTTGAAAATTTTTTTATAAATTATTAATTTGATTATTATGAAGAAATTATTAATTTTCCTATTGGTAATATTTGTAAAAAGTCTTTTCGCACAGGAGCCTGACACCTTAAAACCTTGGAATATCTTCGGACTGGG
>CBDUSJ010000252.1:0-4582 GCA_965369845.1 uncultured bacterium
AACAGAAACGCTGCGAGGTTTTGACTTTTTTAGTTTAGATTGCATTAAAAAGTTTATTTGGTAGTTTATTGTCTATCTACTTTTTCGCTTCTGCAAGTGAGCTTTTCCGTCAGCAGTCTTATTACACCCAAATATTCTAAAAATTAAAAACCTGATAATTATCTTTTAATATTTATCATAGAGGGAAATAATTTTATTTTTGCGGCATGGCAAATAATGAAGAATTTTTAAAAAAGATAATTTCCCATGCTAAAGAGTATGGATTTGTTTTTCCTTCGAGCGAAATTTATGACGGCCTGAGCGCCGTTTATGATTATGGCCAGTATGGCGTTGAACTGAAAAACAATATCAAAGAACACTGGTGGAAAGAGATGGTGCAATATCATGAAAATATTGTTGGGATTGATTCCGCAATATTTATGCACCCGACTATCTGGAAAGCCTCGGGGCATGTTGATGCTTTTAACGACCTGCTGATTGACAATAAAGATTCGAAGAAACGCTATCGCGCCGATGTTCTTGTTGAGGATCATATTGTCAAAATCGAGGCAAAGATTGAAAAAGAAGTTAAAAAAGCCGCCAAACGTTTCGGCGAAGTTTTTGATAAAGAACAATTTTTGGCAACCAATAAAAGAGTCCTTGACAACAATGCAAAAATTGAGGATATAAAAAACAGGCTTTATCCGGCAATGGATAATAACAACCTGACAGCAGTTAAGCAGTTGATAGAAGACCTTGGCATTGTTTGTCCTCTTTCCGGATCAAGAAACTGGACCGAAGTGAGGCAATTCAATCTTATGTTTTCTACACAGATGGGTTCAACATCCGAAGGGGCAAATGAGATTTTTCTGCGCCCCGAAACCGCTCAGGGTATTTTTGTAAATTACCTGAATGTTCAAAAAACCGGCAGGACGAAAATCCCATTTGGCATTGCCCAGATCGGGAAGGCATTCAGAAATGAGATAGTTGCAAGACAGTTTATTTTCAGGATGCGTGAATTTGAACAAATGGAAATGCAGTTTTTTGTAAAACCCGGCGAAGAACTGAAGTGGTTTGAATACTGGAAGCAGGAACGTATAAAATGGCATTTATCTCTCGGTATTCCGGTAGAAAAATATCGTTTCCATGATCATGATAAACTTGCTCATTATGCCAATGCTGCCACAGATATCGAATTTGACTTCCCGATGGGGTTCAAGGAAATTGAGGGTATTCATTCACGAACGGATTTCGACTTAAACGCTCACGAGAAATATTCGGGTAAAAAGCTCCGGTATTTCGATCCGGAAATAAATGAAAGTTATGTGCCTTATGTGGTTGAAACATCATTAGGTCTTGACAGAACTTTCCTATCGGTGTTGAGTAATGGCTATACCCAGGAAACTCTTGAAGACGGTTCTGAAAGAGTAGTGATGAAAATTCACCCTGTGCTTGCGCCAATAAAAGCTGCGGTATTTCCTCTTGTGAAAAAAAGCGGGTTACCCGAAAAAGCACGTGAAATATTCAACTCCCTGAAGTTTGATTATATGTGTCAGTATGATGAAAAAGATGCAATAGGTCGTCGTTACCGCAGGCAAGATGCTATCGGTACACCTTACTGTATAACCATCGATCATCAAACAATTGAAGATAATACTGTAACTATTCGCGAACGTGATTCGATGGATCAGGACAGAATTAAAATTGATGAAATTTCTGGGATCATTGCTAAAAGGATCAAGGGAAATCGTTAATAATAAGTTGGCAGTTGGCAGTCCATACGGACTCCTTTCAGTCGTCGGCAGTTTACATAAGCAGGGGGGTAATTTCTTTATAAAGGAAAAATTTGAGTATAAGTGAAAATATTCAACAACCAGTAACAAGAAACCAGTAACAAGTAACCCGCAACAGTTTAATTTTCCCTCTTGTTGAATTGGTTCATTGTTCTCTTAATACCTACCAGAACAAAATTCTTTATCATTTCAACGGCAGTTTCAATCTTGGGAATTAATATTTCCTCTTCATTCTTCGTCCACCGCCCCAAAACATAATCTATCTGGAAGCCTTTGGCAAAATCCTTACCTATTCCGATTCGTAATCTGGGAAAGTTGATATGTCCAAGAACTTCGATGATATTGTTCAATCCGTTATGGGTTCCGCCGCTTCCTTTTGTTTTCATCCGCAAAACTCCAAGATCGAGGTCAATATCATCAAGAACAATCAACGAATTTTCCAGTGGTATTTTTTCTTTTTCTATCCAGTATCTCAGCGACTTTCCACTCAGGTTCATATATGTTGTAGGCTTTATCAATGTCAGTTGCCTGCCCTTAAGTTTTGGTTTTGCAACCCAGGCATAACGGCCGGATTCAAACTTTACTCCGAGATCGCCGGCAAGGGCATCGAGTACAACAAAGCCAATATTATGACGAGTATCGATATAATCATCGCCAATATTTCCGAGTCCGCAGATGAGATATTTCAATTTATTTTTGCTTAAATATAAAACAAAAGGTATAAAACCCTGTTCAGAGTTTCATACCTTTTACAGTTTATTTCAGTCTAACAGATATTATTCTTTAGAACTTTTAGCGTCTTCAGCGTCTTCAGCGCTTTCTTCCTCCTTAGTTTCTTCATCTTCGGCAGTAGTGCCTCTGGCAGTTTTAACGCTTACAACCATTGCGGTTGGAATGTCAAGAAATTCAATATTTTCTTCTTTTAACTCATTTACTTTTATCGACTGCCCGATATTTAATTTTGAAATATCCACTACAATTTCATCGGGAAGGTTTTTGGGTAATCCCTTAATTCTGAGTTTTCTGAATTTTTTCATCAGTCTGCCACCCCCGAGCACACCTGTTGGTGTACCGGTAAAATGAACCGGAACAGCAATGTTAACAAGTTTATCTTCGAAAATTTCGAGAAAATCCATGTGAAGAATTTTATCGGTTACAGGATGATACTGGACATCCTGAAGTACAGACCTGTATTTTTTTCCGTCAATGTTCAGCTCGACGATATAAACACTCGGAGTAAAAATAATTTTTTTAAATTCAAGTTCAGGCGCTGCAAAATGAACTTGTTCCTTTCCTCCGTACAAAACGCATGGAACGCGCCCTTCTTTTCTGTGCATTTTAGCATCTTTTTTCCCTACGTTCTTCCTTAGAGAACCGCTAATAGATACTGATTTCATAATTAATAATTTATTTAGTTAATAAAAATATGATATAAAAAACTAAAGAATAGTTGTAAATTCAAAATGCGTGCTGATAGATTTGTTTTTATGAACTCTATTAATAACATCTGCAAAGATATCAGCAGTTGACAAAACAGTGACCTTTTCTCTTTCCTCCAATGAAATTGTATCGGTAACAAGAACTTCTGTAAGCGCCGAATTTTTGATTTTTTCATAAGCGTTCCCCGAAAATACGGGGTGAGTACAAACGGCTCTTACCGAATGTGCACCCTGTTCCATCATCATATTGGCTGCTTTGGTAATAGTGCCGGCAGTATCGATAATATCATCAACAAGCACGATATCTTTGCCTTTTACATCACCGATAATTCTGATAGATTTCACCTCGTTTGCAACCTCCCTCTGTTTAAAACAGATCACAAGATCGGTATTTAATAATTTTGCATAAGCAGCGGCTCTTTTTGTTCCTCCTGTATCAGGTGATGCCATTGTAAGCCCTTGTAGTTTCAGCTTTTTCAGGTAAGGAATAAAAATTGATGAAGCATACATGTGATCCACAGGAATATCAACAAATCCCTGTATCTGGTCGGAGTGCAGATCCATAGTAATAATCCTGTCGATACCGGTGGCAACAAGCAGATTTGCTATTAGCTTCGCGCCTATCGACACTCTGGGCTTATCTTTTCTGTCCTGACGCGCAAAACCGAAATAAGGGATCAGCGCTACTACCCTTTTGGCAGATGCACGCCTTGCCGCATCTATCAGTAAAAGCAATTCTAAAAGATTATCTGCCGGTGGATTTGTTGACTGTACAATGAAAACATCGTCGCCCCGTATTGTTTGCTCGAAAGACGGCTGATACTCGCCATCTCTGAAACGTTTAATGGTAACTTTACCCAACTCTTTACCGTATTTCCGGGCAATCTTTTCAGCCAGATATTTGCTCGATTCTCCTGAAAAAATATTTACCTTTGAGGCCATAAAAATTTTTTTTAGCGTTTAGTTTTCAGCGCGCAAAACTACTTAATTTATTCAGCAAAACATAATTAATTTTTCTGTCGATTTATCAATGATTTAAAAAATTTCAATATTTTTGCAAACTCAAAATTTAGTTCTTTTTTTACAGGCCCGGATGGCGGAATTGGTAGACGCGTTGGTCTCAAAAACCAATGGGCATTTGCTCGTGCCGGTTCGATCCCGGCTCCGGGTACGGAAAATAAAAGCTCCGGAATATTCAAACCGGGGCTTTTTTCTTTCAACGAATAATTTTTATTAAAAAAATTCACAGTAATTAATAAAAAAAATAACCCTGGCTTGTAAAAGCAATTGAAAAAGGTTGTAATTTTGAACTTTATAAAAAATAAATCAAATGACAGAACAATTACATTTTGATGATATGCTGGAATATAT
>CBDUSJ010000253.1:0-4576 GCA_965369845.1 uncultured bacterium
ACTCTTTATTAATATATATAATGTTTGCAGAAGGATTTCTTTTTAGGATATGTTCGATAAGCTGGAACATCATATAACTTTTCCCAACCCGCCTTTGACCGATAAATACTTTAATTATATCTTTATCAATAAAAGGAATCAACTTATTTAGGTACTGAATTCTCGGAATAAACGGCTTTAAATAAGCTTTATAATTGCTCATGATTTTCTCATTTATGATTGAATGTTTTTGCAAAAGTATTAAAAGTTTCAATTATAATTGAAACTTTTAATGATGCTTTCTGGCAAGTACAAGCTCGGCGGCATTAACGATATCTTTTATCCCCATACCGTATTTTTCCATAAGCTCCCAGGATTTTCCGCTTTCTCCGAACATATCGTTCATGCCAACAATTTCAAGAGGGGTGGGGAAGTTGCGTGAAAGAAATGCAGCGATACTTTCGCCCATACCTCCAATTATCTGGTGTTCTTCGGCGGAGACAGCACAACGGGTTTTCAGCGCCGATTCAATAATAGCTTCACGGTCGAGCGGTTTGATTGTATGAATATTGATAATCTCGGCATCAATACCTTTTTTCTTAAGAATCTTTTCAGCTTCAAGAGCCTTCCATACCAGATGGCCTGTTGCAAAAATCGAAACATCTTTACCTTCTTTCATTACAACAGCCTTACCAATTTTGAAATCCCGGTTTTCGGGAGTAAAGTTCGGAACTTTCGGCCTGCCAAAGCGTAAGTAAACAGGTCCGGTATATTCAGCCACTGTAAAGGTTGCTGCTTTGGTTTGGTTAAAGTCGCAGGGATTTATCACTATCATATTCGGGAGCATTTTCATAAGGCCGATATCTTCCATAATCTGGTGCGTTGCTCCGTCTTCGCCAAGAGTAATTCCGGCATGGGATGCGCATATCTTAACATTTTTATTCGAATATGCGATAGATTGCCTGATCTGGTCGAAAACCCTGCCGGTGGAAAAGTTGGCGAAAGTTCCGGTAAACGGTATCTTGCCGCCTATGGTCAGGCCTGCTGCAATGCCCATCATGTTTGCCTCGGCAACTCCAACCTGAAAAAAGCGGTCAGGGAAAGCTTTTGCGAAAGCGTTCATTTTTAATGAGCCGATCAGATCGGCGCAAAGAGCGACAACATTCTCATTTTGCCTGCCAAGTTCAAACACGGCTTCTCCAAATCCCGAACGGGTGTCTTTATCTCCGGTATTTATATATTCTTTCATTATTTTCATATTTTTGAAATTAGTTTGTTTTTAACTTCTTATAATTTATAGAAAAATTTATGTTCGGGAATTTGAAATTAGGCTGTTAAAAATAAGTTTTTTCCGAATTTCCAATTTCTAATTTCTACTTTCCAATTTCAAGTTATTAGAATTTTATCGTTGCAATTTAACTTCAGTCGTTTTGCCCGGTTTTATTTCAAATGATTTTTCTATTGTGTAAATTGATTTATCTGTATATTTCGACCTAAAAATAATTCTGTAACGGCCTGGTTGTAAAATAAGGTTTTCTATTCTGTTGTCCGACAGAGTGTAAATAAGTGTGATCTTGTCATCTTCTTCCAGATACAAACCGCCATAGCCATCTACGATTTTTTTGATAAGGACAATGCCGGGCATGGGAATCTCAACAGTTGTCGTGTGACTCTGGCTTATTTCGATGCTGTCGATATTGAGTCGCGGAAGACACAGAGCTTCAATATCATAAACTCCGGTGAGGTATTTTGTGGTTGTACCAAAATTTTGTACGTTAAGCGTTTTCATCCCGCCATGTTTCCTGATAATTGCCTGCATATTTTTAATAGTCCTCCAGTTGCCTCCAATCTTCAGGCTTAGCAAGCCTTGCGGAACAGACACAGGAATTATCGTATGTTTCCCTGCAGTTAATTCAATATTTTCTTTTCTTACTTTAGGTATCGTATGAACAACAATATCGTATTTTAACAAAGGGTCGATAACGAGTGTATCCGGAATTCCTTTATTGTTGAATGTATGAATAAAATTATATTTTATCTTTCCTGAAAAGTTATCGTAAAAAGTCATATTGACGTTGGTTTCGGTAGGTTTCCCGTTTTCATCAAGAAGATTAACCTGTGCCGTAGTTGAATTGAGAGCCTGCGAAATGACAACTTTGAGAGCTTTTCGGAATGCTTGTTCGCTGGTGGCGTCGTAATATGTTCCGACACAATCAAAAGCCTTGCTGAAATCGCGTCCTATTCCGATGATAAAAGGCTTGAGCGCTATTCCTTCTTTTTGGAGCGAACGCGAAACGGCGCAGGGATCGCCATCGCATTCTTCTATACCATCGGTGATCAGAACAATAATATTCCGGCAATTGTCGCATGGAGTAAAATCGTACCTTGCCTGGTCGAGAGAATAGGCAATAGGCGTGGTTCCTTTCGGGTTCAGGGTTTTTAATTTGTGTTTGATCTTTTCAATATTATTTTTACCAAAAGGCACCTCAAGTTTAGAATCGTCACAAACCTGTGGCGGGAAAGGTTTCTGATGGCCGTAAACTCTTAGCGCCAGCTCAAGGTTCTCAACATTCTGCAGGCTGTCGAGTATGTCGGACAAAAGCCTCTGGGCAATGTGAATCTTCATATCGCTTTGCCACCGTCCGTACATACTTTGTGATGCATCGAAAACAAACAGTATGCGTGTTGTAGGTTTTGGTATTTCCTCCTCCCGGTTTTGCTGGGCAGTGATGGCGGTAGTTAAAACCAGAAAAACAATGAAAAAAATGTATTTAAAATTTTTTAAAATCAAATCTTCTAAAAATTATTTAAAAGTAAAATCACCAATAGTTTCGTCAAGTTGCGCCAGAGCTTGTTTCAGTTGTGTATCGTTTGGCGGAACGCCATGCCATTTATGCGTTCCCATCATAAAATCCACACCGTATCCCATTTCGGTTTTCATCAGAATAACGACAGGTTTTTGCTTTTCCGTATAATCTTTAGCCAGTTTAAATGTATCCAACAACTCAGTTATATTATTGCCATCCGTTTCAAGCGTCAGCCACCCGAAAGCTTCCCATTTGGCTCTCAGGTTTCCAAGCGGCATAACATCGTCTGTTGAGCCATCGATTTGTTTTTTATTGTAATCAACAGTTGCAATAATGTTATCGATTTTTTTACCTGCTGCATACATTGCCGCTTCCCACACCTGCCCTTCCTGAATCTCACCATCGCCCATAAGAACATAGACCAGCTTAGGGTCGTTGTTGAGTTTTTTACTATGCGCAGCACCAATTGCCACCGACAGCCCCTGACCAAGAGAGCCTGATGCAATACGTACACCCGGTAAACCTTCCTGTGTTGCAGGATGACCCTGAAGGCGGGTATTTAGTTTCCTGAAAGTGGCCAGCTCATCAATATCAAAATATCCATTCCTTGCAAGTACGCTGTACCATGCCGCAGATATATGCCCGTTGGAAAGAAAAAAAATGTCCTCACCTTTTCCATCGATGGTAAAATTAGCAGGCTCGTGTTTCAGTACTGAATTGTATAAAACCACTAAAAAATCAGCGCATCCGAGCGAACCGCCCGGGTGTCCCGATTTTGCATTATGAACCATCCGAAGTACGTCGCGCCTGACTTGTGTCGATAACTTCTCAAGTTTTGAAACTAAAATGTCTGTTTTAATTATGTTCGTTTTTATCATGCGCGTAAAAATACTTCAATTTATTTCAGCCGGAAAAATTTTTATAAATAATTATAAACAAAAAAATTATAGTTTTGAAAACTTTTTATAAGATTAATATAATATAAGTATGGAGAATTTGCTTGAGAGAATAAAACGGACTACGAAGTTTTTACAGAATAACGGAATTAATGGTCCCGAAGTCGGGATTATTTTGGGAACCGGACTGGGTAAGCTTGTGGATGAAATTGAAATTGAAAAAGCCATCGACTACGAAGATATTCCCGATTTTCCTATATCAACGGTTGAGTTTCACCATGGGAAATTGATCTACGGGAAATTGGATGGTAAAAAGGTGTTGGCAATGCAAGGGCGTTTTCATTTTTACGAAGGCTACACGATGCAACAAATAACCTTTCCTGTGAGGGTAATGAAATTTCTGGGGGTAAAATATCTTTTGGTTTCCAACGCAGGGGGCGCTTTAAACCCGGATTATAAAAAAGGCGAACTGATGCTACTTACCGATCATATTAATTTGCTGGGCGGCAATCCGCTTATCGGTAAAAATTACGATGAGCTTGGCCCCCGCTTTCTTGATATGAGCCAACCGTATTCTGAAGAATTGAATAAAAAATTGCTAAGAATTGCTGATAAGAAAAATATTAAATTAAATAAGGGCGTTTTTGTTGCCGTTGCCGGCCCTAATCTTGAAACCCGTGCAGAATACAGGTATCTGAGATATATCGGCGCCGACGTTGTTGGAATGTCAACAGTACCCGAAGTTCTTGTTGCCAATCACATGAAACTTCCCTGTGCCGCAATTTCTGTTATCACAGACGAATGCGACCCCGATAATCTTATGCCTATCGATATCGAAGAAATACTCAAAGTTGCAGAAAAAGCCGAAGAAGACTTGACTAAGATAGTTGTTGA
>CBDUSJ010000254.1:0-4567 GCA_965369845.1 uncultured bacterium
GGCATTATGGATCACCATATCGGCGCCGGTATTTATAGTAAGTAACGTTCCTCCCGGTAATCCATACGCGAAGTTACAATTGTTAAAAGCCATATCCGGAACCACGAAAGCTCCGCTATGCAAATTAATTCCTTCTTCGGCCATATAGGTGAAAATGGTGTATTCGGCTGCAATCTCACCACCGGCATTTATATCAAAAGTATAGTTGCCCGAGAAGGCACTGTTGACAGAAATTTGACCCAAAGCCTCACCTATAAAGTGCAACGCACCACCGTAATTAACGGCAACACCACCCTGCACTATCAACTCTGTTGAAGGTTCAAAGTAAAGTATTCCGTTATTAATATTTAGCATATTGGTTACAGTTAACGTGTTTGTATTAGTAACAGTCATGGTTCCTGAAGTATTTACGGTGAGATCATAAAATACTTCATCCCCGGGCATATTATAGCTTAAAGTTCCATCAAGAATCACTTCACCTGTCAGTTCATCAAAGTGATTAGGTGTCTGGTTGTTGGAGAACAATCCTGCAACATACATTTCATCCGGAGCCTCAAAATTACCGCCGTTAAGAATAAAATCGCCGTTCAGATCGAGTGAACCGGTAGCTGTAAGTGTTTTTGCAATGGCACTGCTACCCTTGCTACTTTTATCAACCACAATGGTAAAAAGATGGGATTCGTCCTGAACAAACAAGTCGGCATCTTCATCATATCCATAAAATTCAAAAGTACCGCCCGTTGGCTGGAAATCAGACCTCAAAACTTCGAAGCCCTGCGATGTGCGGATCATGCCTCCTGAAATATCGCTCGTAAAGCTTGCTGATCCTGAATTTCTGATACTGATCCCTTTGCTCTTGAAATCCAAAATCCCGTCGCTCATTGTAATAGACGCATTGGTAATGTAAGGCCAGTAACTAACCTCAGACCCACCATACACATTCATTATCCCACCTGAAATTTCGAGGTTTCCGCGCAGGTCGATATAATTCCCGGGGTCTTGGTGCAAATCTATCTGGCCATCGGTGAGGATGATAGTCCCATAAATTCCGTTATCTTCCAAATCCATTGCATGGAAGGTTCCTCCGTTTACCCTGATAGTCCCCTGTGTCCAGTCGTAATGTTGAACGGAAGTAAGAAACTCGGAAAAGCGAAGTTCTCCCGAAGGTTTATCAATTTCCATTTCCCAGAAGTTTTCACCGTTTACAAATTGGTTACCGGTGCCGTTAAAAATCACCCTCGAATTACCATGATTAAATCCTGAATTGTCGGTCCAATTACCTTTTATATACACATCATGCCCCAACGTTTTAAACATTCCTTCTTCGATCAACAAATCCCCCCGTATTTCTATATCAGTTCCCAAACCAAGCCAGCCGAAGCAACTTGCCGTTAAATCGTTAAAATAGCTGCCCGGTTCGCTATAAATGGCAATGCCCCCGCCACCCGAAAAATCAAAAATGGCTTTTCCGTGGGCAAAGGCAAAATGGCTTCCGGCATAAGCCAGGAAAGGCCCCTCGAAAATAGTGTTGTACAAAGCATATTGTATAAAGGTAGCGCCATCGTATATAACGAACTGCCCTTTTATCCTGAGTGGCTGAAGATACGGTGTATTATCATAGGCCACGAATGCTCCATCGGTTTTGCCGATCTTCAAATCGTTAAACCATGAGTTTTCCGATTTCACATAGAGCATTGAATTTTCATCGCCATAAAATTTCACAAAGCCTTCGTTAAAACCCTGACTGGAGCCTTCGCCGAAAGTCCAGTCGCCGGCAACGTACATGCCCGACCCATCAACAAAACTCATAGCTGAGTGGGTAGCCACGGTAACATCCTCATAACACCGGATAATGGAGGAAGGATTTGTAATTTCAATTTCACTGTTAACAAAAAGGTCGCCATAAACAAAAAGGTCATTAGTAACAATAGTTAAAGATGCGCCATATAAAATATTCATATTGTTGCATACGGCATCCGCCTCAAATATCCGGGGGTCGTTGGTACTGTTGCCAATCACTACATCAGCATACATATCCGGTACTAAATGCCCCGACCAGTTGTCGGGATCGTGCCAATTGAACGATTCGTTCCCGGTCCATGTATATGCTTCCAGGATTTTAACAGTAAATGACCCTTCGCCCCTCTCTTTTGCAAAAAAACATATCCCGTAATCATCTTCTGTTTCGATGTTCACAACAAACGACTCTTTAAGAGACCCAAAATTATCCGAAATATAATCGGCATCGTTAATAGTTTTATAATAATCCCCGTCAGTGGAGCTAAAAAATGCCATATCCAAATCCATCGTGCCCCAGTTCTTTTTCATCTCAAAATAATATTGTCCGGGCGTAAGGTGAATATCTTTCATTTCAACAATATAATTATCGAACCACACAAGTTGTACGGAGCCCCCGGGGGTAAGGCTCAGTGTTTCATTATCGCCTTCGTATTGTACATAAACTGTGGTGTCGTACGCCAGCGGCCTGGTTTTTATCCCATAAGTTGAAACCGGTAAATGATTACCATCGAGAACAACAAAATTTTGGCGTACGCTGGAGTAGTAGGATTCTGCATGTTTGGTCCCGAAATCTTCATCCCACAATTCACAGCTCCAGGTGCAGTCGGAAGTTTCGGGAAAAGCGCCCACGATAGCCCATGATGGATGATTGTGGTCAAACCTGAAATATTCCGTTTCTTCTTCGGCAGTATTCAAATCCATGTGAAATAAAACCCTGACCGAACCTCCGGAATGAATTTTAAAATTACCGTAACTTCCATCCGCCCCGGCAATACGAGGGGCACATTCGGTATCCTGTATATAAATCATAACGCGGCAATCATCGGAATTAATACCGGTGGGAACTTCCCAGTTGTAAGTAGTTGAGTTTAGCGCATCCAAAACAATGAGTTCCCAGTTGTAGCCCCCGTCAATCGAATAAAACAAATCTGCCGAAGTGGTGGAGTGGTATTTATCAGCGCGCCAACTGATCTCATAAAAATCGCCTCCAAGCAGAAGTTCGCCATTCCCGTCCTCATTATATCTGGGATCCCCAAAAGGTTTTCGTAAATATACGGCCACACCTTGCGGGCCACCCGGGTGTACTGTAACCAAATGAAGCATTGAGTAGCGGCTGATGGCGGTATAAACATTGTCCCATGTATATCTGCAGATTACAAGGTTTTCGTCGTCATCATAACCAACACCACATACTGTGTGGCCGGAAACGTCGATATGGATTGGCCTTCCGGCGTCAATTTCACCAGTAGTGCGCGTCCAATGCAAAGTATAGTACGAATCGATCCCAAAGCTATAATCCAAAATCGAATTGCATACATGAACATATCCATCATCCATCATGTGCGGCCACGTTGAACCTGAAATGGTATCGGTGCCCATCGCTAATGCCAGCGCCTTTTGCAGGTTTGGCACATTGTAATCCCAGTGGCAATCATATTCATCATCATCGATGGTATCGTACCGCTGAAAATGGTAAGAAACAAATCCGGAATAATTATCATCTTCGTAATATGAAAGATAATCCCAATAAGCGAGCAGCATAGCGCCGGCCGTGGGCGAACAGCCATAGCTCCAATCGTAAAACGGCATCACGGCGTATAGGGGGATCCAGTTGATGTCGTCAGTCGATGAAGTAAAGCCGCTTTCATATTTTTCCCAGTCTTTACTAAAATCACCCGGCTGAATAAAGTATTCTGCTTCCAGTTTCCTCGTCAAAAATTCTTCATGGTCGATGATGCCGCCGGTTGGGGATAAATTGATGTATTTAATGATGTCCCCCGATTTGTATTCGTACCAGGTATTAAAATGGTCGAAGTACCATACTTTTTGCAACTCGGCGGGCTCACCTTCAAAGGCATTGTTTTTCATGATCTCCATTTTAACACATTCAGCAAATTCGGGCGATAAACTTGCCGATCTTTCCAAAACCACAGGCAGGTCCTCGCGCGCGCTTATCAGGTACCTCCCATATTTTTCGGAGCCCCATTGTGCCAGGTTGTCGCCGTTTTTAATGTAAAATTTTCTTTCGGCCAGCATTTCAGCATATTCAGGGAAAGGCTTCCCGATTGAATAATTAAACCGCCAGGCGATTATCTCATCATCCAATCCAAAATACGGAATTGGATCGGTAGGGGAAACATCGCCCCATATTGCCTGGGCGTTGCGGTCGGCAATCGCTCTAATTGTTTCAAACGGAACCTGGTCTGCCTGGGCCGACAAAAACAAAGGCATCAGCGCCAGGAAAAAAATAAATAATCGTTTCATTTTAAAATCCTCCTTTTAAATTTTGATTAATATAACTAATATTTAATTTTTGTGATGTTCAAAATTCAGAGTATCAAATTAGCAAAAACAGTATTGTTATAATTGTTGCGCAAGCGCTTGAAACTGCCATTATCCATTCTGTTTTCCGTGTAACTTCTCCCAAATAGTTTCTAAATATCATTATCAGTAAAATGACAAAAATTCCTGCAATCCATCTGAAATCGTATGGTATAATGGCTGCAGTAATAAAAATAAGTAACAAACCACATACTGAAACAATATT
>CBDUSJ010000255.1:0-4560 GCA_965369845.1 uncultured bacterium
CCTCGGATAAGCATTAAAGGAGTGCGAAATTCGTGTGAAATATTTGCAAAAAACCTGGATTTTGCCTCATCTAATTCCTTCAATTTTTCTGACTGATTTTCAATTTTTATGCTTTGATTTTCAATTTGAATATTTTTTTCTGTTAGGTCATTATTTTTTTCTTTAAGAAGTTTATTGGCTTTTCTTTTTATAATAAATCTGCTGTAAACAATTATTGCCAAGGCTAAAACTAATAATGAAAGGGCAATGAAAAAATTCCTAAAACTTTGTTGTTTTTTAATTTGTAATTGCTGTAATTCTTTTTCTTTTGTCAATAATTTAATTGAATTTTCTTTTTTCTCAGTTTCGTAAAGAACTTCTGCTTCGGCTATTTTTTGTGAGGATTCTTCACTGTAAAGGCTATCCCTCAATGTTGAATATTGTTTGAAATATTTTAACGATTCTTTGTAATCACCAATAGCTTCATATAATCGCGAAAGAGAACTATAAGAATATGAAATATAATTTTTATCATCAAGTTCGGTGAATAATTTTAGTCCGTTTTTTAAATTTTCGAGAGATTTATCATACTTATGTAATTCAAGATATGCTAATCCAATATTCATATAAGCATAAGCGAGGCTTGATTTTTTACCAAACTTAATACTTAAATCCCTTGACCTGCTTAAATATTCAATAGCTTTATTATACTTAGATTGATTTAAATAATTATAGCCGATACAAAATATTGTAGTGGCAGCATTATTCAAATCATTTTTTGCTTCATATATTTTAAGTGCCTTAAAATAATATTCCATAGCTTTTTCGGGTTCGCCATGGTTTTCGTAAACGTTTCCCATGTTGGAGTAACAGGTTGCTATTCCAAATTCGTCATTCAATTCCAATCGTATATTTAAGGATCTTTCGTAGTAATCTAATGCTTTGTTGACATCACCGAGGTTAAAGTAAATAATACCGATATTGCCCAATGTTAAGGCAGCACCGTTCATGTTATTGTTTTCTTCCTGTATTATTAATGAACTGAAATAATATTCAAGGGCTTTATTGTAATTACTTAATACACTATAAACTAAGCCCAGGTTGTTTATCATTGTTGCTTCACGTGATGGAAGATCTAACTGTTCATAAATCGACAATGCTTTTTGATACCAAATTAAAGATTCGGAATAGTTTCCCAAATAATAATTTACAGTACCAATTGTATTCGAAGCTCCGGCTACGCTGGAACTATCACCAATACTTCCGGATATTTCAATTGATTTTTTACAATTTTCTATCGCAAGGTCAAATTTTCCAATGTTCTTGTAAACAATTCCTAAATTATTATAAGCCCTGACAATTCCTTGATTAAAATTCAATTTTTCTCCTATTGCCAATGCTTGTAAAGCATACTCTTCGGCAGTCGAGGCATCGGAATAATTTAATTCATAAGATAGTTTATTCAGAATATTTACCTTGTTTGTATCTTCTTTTGAGCTTGCAAGAATTGTTACAAGACTATCAATCTTAATTTTTGTTTTATCAAATGCTTGTTGAGATATTGCTATAAAAGGGAAAAAAATAAAACATAAAAAAATAATTACGATATGTAATCTGATCTTTTTCAAGTTATTTTGTTTGAAGAAATAATAAAAACGGGGTAAAATTAGTGAAAAACGGGTAATTAATATGAATAATTAGTAATTATTTTTTCCAGCGGACAATGAAATAAGGGAAATAGGGACTGTTTTAAACTGGTAACTTTTCGATTAATGTAAATCTGAAACCTGCGACACGAAGTTAGCGATACGAAGTTAGCGACACGAAGTTAGCCCGTATGGGCCCGTATGGGAAACTCGTAATCCGTAACCATTTTAGGCACTTCAAACTTTTGGCACTTCAAACTTTTGGCTTTTCAGATATTTAACCATCAGCTCTGCTGTTTTTTCCGAAGCTCCGGCGGCGCCAAGTTTTTCTCTGAGTATTTTGTAATCACCGAAAATTTTCTCTCTGTTTTTTTTATCAAGAATTTTAATTAGTGCATTTTTAAGGTTCTGATAATTAAAATCATTTTGTATTAGTTCATCAACAATTTTTCTGTCCATGATCAGGTTTACAAGCGAGATAAATTTTACATCCACAATCCTTTTAGCAATCTGATACGAAAAAAAGCTTCCTTTATAACAAACGACTTCGGGAATATTTAATAATGCTGTTTCAAGGGTTGCAGTTCCGGAAGTTACAATGGCAGCGCAGGAGTTTTTAAGTAAATTGTAAGTCTTTCCAAACACAATTTTTATATCAAAATCTTTAATAAAAGAGTAATAAAAATTTTCGGGTACCGAAGGAGCTCCGGCAATCACGAACCGGTAGTCAGGAAAATCGTGTATAACCGAAAGCATAACCGAAAGCATTTTAGTAATTTCCTGTCGGCGGCTACCCGGAAGAACAGCAATAACAGGCTTGTCGGATAAATCATAATTTTTCCTGAATTCTTCGATATTGCCGAGTTGTTCCGAATGGTTTTCGATGGCGTCTAACAAGGGATGTCCGACAAAATCCACATCGTAGTTATATTTTTTGTAAAAATATTTTTCGGAAGGAAGAATAACAAACATTCGGTTTACTACTTTTTTTATCGTTTTTACACGTGATTTTTTCCACGCCCAGACCTGTGGTGAGATATAATAAAAAATTTTGATGCCTTTTGGAAAAGCAAATTTTGCAATTCTGAGGTTAAAACCCGGATAATCCACCAGTATCAGAACATCCGGATTATATTGAAGAATATCTGATTTGCAGTATTTAATATTTCCAAGAATTTTGCGCAGATTGGCTATTACTTCGGCAAAGCCCATAAAAGCGAGCTCACGGTAATGTTTTACAAGCACTCCCCCCTGATCTTTCATAAGGTCGCCTCCCCAGCACCTGAAGTCGGCGCTATTGTCTTTCTTCTTTAATTCATTCATCAGATTCGAGGCATGAAGGTCGCCCGAAGCTTCACCTGCAATTATGTAATATTTCACCCGGAAATTTTTTTATTGAAAAATAAAATACAAAATTACTATCAAAAAAGTTACTACTAAAATACTTTTACCTGTCCTGATAAATTTTAAACCTACCATATAATACCTCATTAAAATGAGATTGACGGCCAGAGCCAGGAGGTAAAAATTTTCAAGGCCATAAGGTTTGAAACCTATAAGCAGGGCTATGAACATTACAATAAAATAAATAACAAACAGTGCTATCACCGGCGCGATTATGGCGAGAACAATCCCTAAACCGTATGAATTTTTTTTAAAGAAATTAATTAAAGAATTCATATTTTGTGAATCTGGTATTTTGTGTTAAGTCAATAGTATTAAAATAGGCTGAGGCTTCATACGGATACAGACGTACTTACTTCGTTTCGTTTGCTTCGGTCGTAAGGCTAAGGAAAGAAAAATCTCAGTCTTTCCCTCATCCTTCCCTTCAGTTTATTCTGGGTTCAAAATTTATTTTCATTGCTTTGGCAAATTTCATTTCTCCGATTTTGCTTATAGCGTTGTGGGCAGTAAAATCAAATTTCATAGGGACTACCGAGACATAATTATTTTCAAGCGCCCATGTATCGGTACCTTCTTTATGGTCGGGATTGCTAAAAACACCGGTGATCCAATAATAATCTCCACCGCGCGGATCTACTCTTTCATCAAATTCCTCAATCCACGATCCCATAGCTTGCCGGCATACTTTAATACCTCTTACTTCCTCAGCGGGTATGGCAGGGAAATTTACATTTAAACACACACCTTCGGGTAATCCGCATGTCAGTACATCTTTTGCGATTTTTTCAATATATTCTACGGTATGCGAAAAATCTGCATTTTTTGAATAATCGAGTAGCGAAAAGCCTATTGAAGGGATTTTATCAATGGCTGCCTCAAAAACTGCCGCCATAGTGCCTGAATAAACCACGTTAATCGATGCATTGGAACCATGATTGATACCAGAAACAAGTAAGTCGGGCTTGGTCTTCAGAATGATCTGTGTTCCGAGCTTTACACAATCAACAGGCATTCCACTGCAGGAATATTCTCTATAATCTTCTTCTTCATGCACAGGAAAAACTCGCAGAGGCGTTGCAATTGTGATAGCGTGACCGGTTCCCGAACGGGGTTTATCGGGCGCAACAACCACAACACTGCCTAAATTTCTCATTACCTTAATCAGTGTTCGCAAACCTGGCGCTGCAATGCCGTCATCATTTGTAACTAAAATTATCGGTCTGTTCATAAAAATTTGCCTTGATTTTATATTTAAACA
This sequence comes from uncultured bacterium, assembly GCA_965369845.1. Classification (GTDB taxonomy): domain Bacteria; phylum Bacteroidota; class Bacteroidia; order Bacteroidales; family 4484-276; genus CBDUSJ01. The sequence goes on from CBDUSJ010000255.1 coordinate 4,288, forward strand.
AATTCAATCTTTAAAAATCAGGACGCAAAATTAATATTATTGTTGAAATAGATATCAGCCAACGGGTGGCAAGTGAGAAGTATTGTCAGAGTAAAACAAATCAAAAATAATGTACCACCTTAAATAGGAATTCCTTTTTCTCAATTAATTTACCTATTTTTGAATATTAATTATCGTTAAAAAAAATAAAATGATATTAGGATTATTCAAAACTTACTGTTAAATCCTGATAAAGATATGGAGTATATCAAAAATTGGTGCGAAAAATTGAAA
>CBDUSJ010000256.1:0-4558 GCA_965369845.1 uncultured bacterium
AATTTATTTTTTGTCATTATCACCTGTCTCAATATTTTTGGACAGGGCAGAACATACCGATAATAAAAGGTTTATATCATCGTCGTATAAAACTGCAATTCTTTCGAAAATACGATTGTAAATATTCTGATTTTTGCTGACCTTTGTGTCTATCAATATTTTTTTTACCTTTTTAACTAAAGATGTATATTTGACATCAACAGGCATTTTTATTTTTTCAGTTTTTTTTTGTATCGTCATTTTCGACAAAGTGTAGGCATAAAGCATCACAGCTTGTGAAAGATTTAACGAAGGATAAGCTGTTTTCATTGGGATAAAAGTAACGATATCGCAAAGCTGAATTTCAGAATTGGTCAGGCCTGATTCCTCTCTGCCGAACACAATTGCAACTGAAGATATGCTGTTTTTTTTCTTTTTGAGAATTAAAGGAATTTGTTCGCCGGGATAATAATCGTGTTTTACACTTCTTCTTTTTGCAGTGGTTCCAATAACAAAATCGGTATCACAGACAGCTTCCTCAAGTGTTTCGAAAATTTTTGCATTATTAAGAATGTCGGAAGATGCGTGTGCCAGCCACAGCGCCTTCTCGTTAAGATGGTCACATGGATTTACAAGCCGGAGTGAATCAAACCCCATTGTCTTTATTGCCCTGGCGCTTGCTCCTACATTTTCAGGAACAATTGGTTCAACTAAAATAAAATGAATTTTCATGTCTGTTTTAAATAATTTTTTCCTCTGAAAAGTAAAATTAATTCTTTTCAATATATTTGCACGAAATTAAAATTTTACCGATACAATTTTTTTATGCAAACAAATCACGTTTATAAACCTAATAATAAAGTAAGGATAGTTACGGCAGCTTCACTTTTTGATGGTCACGATGCTGCAATAAATATTATGCGCAGGATTCTTCAGTCCACAGGCGCCGAAGTTATTCACCTTGGTCACGACAGGTCTGTTCGGGATATTGTTGACTGCGCTGTTCAGGAAGGTGTTCAGGCAATCGCCATCACTTCTTACCAGGGAGGGCATATCGAGTTTTTTAAATATATGTATGATCTTCTTCAGAAACAAAATTGCGGACATGTAAAAATTTTTGGTGGCGGCGGTGGTGTTATTCTTCCCGAAGAAACCGAAGAACTGCATCAGTACGGAATCACCAGGATTTATTCTCCTGACGATGGCCGGGTAATGGGTCTTCAGGGAATGATCAACGATCTTATGAAAACATCTGATTTTCCGGTAGGTAAAAATGTTAAACCGGATATTAAGAAAATAAGAAATAAAGATGCAACAAGCATTGCTAATCTTATTTCAGCAGTTGAAAATTATTATGGTCAAGTAAAAGATTTTATTGACAAATATTCTGAAATAAACAAGGGTAACAAAATTCCTGTTCTTGGGATAACCGGAACCGGCGGGTCGGGAAAATCATCACTTGTCGATGAGTTTGTCAGAAGGTTTTTAAATGATTTTCCTGATAAAACTCTTGCAATTCTTTCGGCCGACCCTACGAAACGCAAAACCGGCGGCGCTTTGTTAGGCGACAGGATCCGGATGAACTCAATAAATAATCCAAGAATATATATGCGTTCCATCGCTACAAGAGAGTCAAATCTTTCGATGTCGAAGCATATAAAAGATATAGGACGGGTACTTAAAATTGCCGGATACGACCTGATAATTCTTGAAACCTCAGGCATCGGGCAATCCGACACCCAAATTGTTGAGCACAGCGATATTTCTCTGTATGTGATGACTCCTGAATACGGGGCGGCAACTCAACTCGAAAAAATCGATATGCTTGATTTTGCCGATATAATTGCATTGAACAAATTTGATAAGCGGGGTTCACAAGATGCACTACGGGATGTAAAAAAACAGTACCAGCGGAATCATAATTTATTTGGCGCTGATCCTTCGGAAATGCCGGCTTACGGTTCTGTTGCATCCCAGTATAACGATCCGGGAACAAACCGGTTATATAAAGCTATTATTTCTAAAATATCAGAAAAAACAGGCGTTGAATTTGATTCAGAGTTTGCAACAGATATAAAGACCCCAGAAAAGATATTTATCATTCCTCCCAACCGGGTTCGGTATCTTTCTGAAATTTCGGAAACGGTAAGGAATTACAATAAAAAGGCAAATGATCAGGCCAGTGTGGCACAAAAACTTTATGGCATAAGAGAATCAATAAAGATAGCAAAAGAAAAAGGAGATAAAATCCTAAAGAAAATGCTTGAAGAAATATACCATGAAATTGAACTTGATATTGATCCTCGTAACCTGAAAATTCTGCACGAGTGGGAAAATAAAGTACGATCGTACGGGAAACCGGAATATACTTATCAGGTTAGAGGACAGGAAATAAATGTTGAGACATATTCCGAATCGCTTTCACATCTTAAAATACCAAAAATATCCCTGCCCCGATACAAAGGCTGGGGCGATATTTTGAAATGGAACCTGACAGAAAATGTTCCCGGCGAATTTCCGTTTGCTGCCGGCGTTTTCCCATTCAAACGCGAAGGCGAAGATCCTACAAGAATGTTTGCCGGCGAAGGAGGCCCTGAACGCACAAACAAGCGTTTTCACTATGTTTCGCTTGATATGCCTGCCCGGCGGTTATCAACAGCTTTTGATTCTGTAACCCTGTATGGCTGCGACCCTGATCGGCGGCCTGATATCTACGGTAAAATCGGCAACTCGGGTGTTTCAATTTGTTGCCTGGACGATGCAAAAAAACTCTATTCAGGGTTCAACCTTGTTGATTCAAAAACTTCGGTTTCGATGACTATCAACGGGCCTGCCTCAACAATGGTCGGGTATTTTATGAATACTGCCATCGACCAGCAATGCGAGATTTATATTAAACAAAACGGATTGCAGGAAGAAACAGAAAAGAAAATTAAAAAATTTTATAAAGAAAAAGGAACTGTCAAACCCAAATACCAGGGAGATATACCTCGCGGAAATGACGGACTCGGACTGATGCTTCTCGGTATTACAGGCGACCAGGTTTTGCCTGCCGATATTTATAAAAAAATCAAGGCTGACACTATTTCAAGAGTACGCGGGACTGTGCAGGCAGATATTCTTAAAGAGGACCAGGCACAGAACACCTGTATTTTTTCAACTGATTTTGCCCTGAAGATAATGGGCGATGTCCAGGAATATTTCTCGAAAAATAATGTAAGGAATTTTTATTCTGTTTCAATATCGGGTTATCACATTGCCGAAGCCGGCGCAAACCCGATTAGCCAGCTTGCTTTTACACTCGCCAACGGTTTTACTTATGTTGAATATTATGTTAGTCGCGGGATGGATATTAATTCCTTCGCTCCAAATCTCTCTTTCTTTTTCTCTAACGGGATAGATCCCGAATATTCGGTAATGGGACGTGTTGCCCGCCTGATCTGGTCAAAAGCAATGAAGATAAAATACGGGGCAAACGAAAGATCGCAAAAATTAAAGTATCATATCCAGACATCGGGACGTTCGTTGCACGCCCAAGAAATAGGATTTAACGATATTCGTACTACTCTGCAAGCGCTGTATGCTGTTTACGATAATTGTAACTCGCTTCATACAAACGCCTATGACGAAGCCATCACCACTCCAACTGAGGAATCGGTGCGAAGGGCAATGGCAATTCAACTTATCATAAACCGCGAACTTGGACTGGCAAAAAATCAAAATCCTCTGCAAGGCTCATTTATCATAGAGGAACTTACCGGTCTTGTGGAAGAAGCTGTTCTTGCCGAATTTGACAGAATTACCGAAAGAGGCGGAGTGCTGGGAGCTATGGAAACGATGTATCAGCGTAGTAAAATTCAGGAAGAATCATTATATTACGAATCTTTAAAACACAGTGGGAAATTACCAATAGTGGGCGTAAACACATTCCTGTCCTCAAGCGGCTCTCCAACAATTATCCCCGGTGAAATTATCAGAGCCACTGAGAAAGAAAAAGAATACCAGATATTCATGCTGAATGAACTGCACAAAACTAATCGTGAAAAAACAACAGAAATGCTGAATAAACTGAAATCTGAAGCAATCGGAAATAAAAATATTTTTGAAAGTATGATGGATGTGTCGAAATACGCTTCACTGGGGCAAATTACGGATGCTTTGTTTAAGGTTGGCGGGCAATACCGCAGGAATATGTAAAAAAAAGACATAAGATTGCAGGTACATGATATAAAATTTTAGCCTGAATAATTCATCATACAAAGGCGCAAAGATTTGAATTGAAACAATTTAATACCTGCAATAATATTTAATGAAATTGAAAATTTTAAACACTTATTGTTAATTTACTTATTTGTAATCGTTCACAGTTTAAGATAAGCTGTATAAATAGTTGAATGTTTGTCTTTAGGGTTAAATTGCTAAATTGTTAAATTGTTTTTATGGAAAAGACCCCAGTGAAATACAAAAGAAATTTCACAGGGTAAAAGTATTTAAAATCTCATTAGTGTCAAAGGCTAAATTGTTAAGCCGCAACAATGTAACAATGTAACAATGTAACAATTTAGCCATTTAACAATTT
>CBDUSJ010000257.1:0-4547 GCA_965369845.1 uncultured bacterium
TTTATTAACATTATGCTGTTGATAAGTAAGCGTTTATAAAGTCCGAAACTTTAGTTTCTATTTTGTAAGCTTTCACCAGGCTTTGTATTTTATGGATTGCCTGTTTCATCTCACGCTGAGGTGGATGCGGATAAATAGTTTCATTATGAAGCAACTTCCCCTGCTTGTTTAAACAGACGAGCTTACAGCCGCTTCTGAATCCGGGATCAATTGCCAGAACGCTTTTTCCTCCCAGCGGTGGCGCCATCAGAAGCTGCCTGAGGTTATCGGTAAAAACCCTTATTGCTTCCTTATCGGCTCTTTCCTTTGTTTCATTTCTGAACTCAGTTTCTATTGAAGGATGAAGTAATCTTTTATACGAATCCTTAACTGAAAGCCTTACCTGTTGTGCTGCATCGCTGTTGTTTTTTATGTAAACGGATTCTATCAATTCGATGGCTTTTTCTAGGGGAGGTGCAATTTTCAAACGAAGCAGTCCCTCATTTTCGCCACGATACATGGCAAGTATCCGGTGCGAAGGAGAATGTTTCAGAGTTTCTTCAAAGTCAAAATAATTTTCAAACTTACCGGCTTCTTCTTTTTTACTTTTAACAACAGATGATTTAATTGTAGCTTCATAGTAAAATAAGCGTCTTATCCTGTTTCGGACAATTTTGTTTTCGCTGACCCATTCTGCAATTATATCACGCGCACCCGAAAGCGCATCTTCAGCACTGTTTATCTCGTTTTTCTTGTTTATAAATTTTTCTGCTTCAATAATTATATCATTCCAGGTTTGCCGCATCAGAATTTTAGCAAGAGGTTCAAGTCCTTTGGCTCTGGCCATACCGGCCCGTGTTTTTCGCTTTGGCTTGAAAGGAAGGTAAATATCCTCAAGTTCGGAAAGGGTTTGTGCCTTTGCAAGCTGTTGTTCAAGTTCAGGTGTGAGAAAGTTATTTTTTATTAATGATGCCGTAATACTTTCCCGTCTTTTATCAAGCTCCCGAATTTTTTCCATTCTTTCCTGAATATTTAAAAGAGTGAGCTCATCGAGGCCTCCTGTAAGTTCTTTCCGGTATCTGGCGATAAAAGGTATTGTTGCTCCTTCTTCAAATAATTTCAGGCTTTTGCTAACCTGCCCTTTATTTAGGTCAAACTCTTCAGCTAAAATTTGAATATATTTTTCGTTCATAAATTTCTGGTAACTAATCAATCATAATTTATAACCACAAAAGACTGTAACATAATAAAAAAATTAACCGCAAAGAACGCAAAAATTCGCAAAAAGAAATATTTTCTTAGCGTTTTCAAATCAAACGTTTATTAATGTTTGCGTTTTTTTGGCGTTTTGCGATTTGTTATTTTTCAAAATTACAGAAGACTAAACCGGCTGAGTAGTTATAATCAGTTTAATCATTTCACAAACCAAAAATTAACAATTTAACAATTTAACAATTTAGCAATTTTTAGCATACTAATTTAAAATCGTGAACGGTTATGATTCGTCCAACAAATCCGGTCTTCTTTCTCTGGTTTTTTCAATTGCTTTTTCCAGTTTCCATTTTTGTATTAAGGCTTCGTTACCGGAAAGCAGTATCTCCGGTACTTTCCATCCTTTATAGTCGAATGGCCGCGAATAGACCGGGGGGCTGAGCAAATTATCCTGAAAAGAGTCGGACAGGGCAGAAGTTTCATCGCCCAGAACACCGGGGATAAGCCGGATGATGCTGTCGGAAAGTACGGCGGCGGCAAGTTCTCCGCCCGAAAGAACATAATCGCCTATCGAAATTTCGAGAGTGATAAAATGCTCGCGGATACGTTCATCGATACCTTTGTAGCGGCCACAGAGAATAATCAGGTTTTCGAGTGTTGAAAGCCTGTTTGCAGTATTTTGATTGAACAATTTTCCATCAGGTGTTACATAGATGACCTCATCATACTTTCTTTCCGATTGAAGTTTCGTGATACAATCGGCGATCGGCTGTATCATCATAACCATTCCCGCCCCGCCACTATAGGCGTAATCATCAACCTTACGATGTTTATCCAAACTGTAATCACGAATATCGTGCAAGTGAATTTTTGCAATTCCTTTTTCGTCAGCCCGCTTTATGATAGAATGATTAAAAGGCCCATCGAACATCTCCGGGAAAATTGTTAAAATGTCAATTCGCATATTTCTTGTTTCTGGTTTCCCATACGGGCTAACTTCGTGTCGCTGGTTTCTTAATTCCTAATTCTTAATTCTTAATTCTTAATTCTCATTTCTCATTTCAAATTCTTCAATTAACTCCAAAGTATCCGGGTTTAAAACTTCAATTTTTATTTTTTTACCCTCAACATGAAAAAACACTAAGGCGTATTGTGTTGTAAATTTTTCAACAAAGCTGGACCATGGGAGAGTTTCCTGTGCATAATATGGGGCGCCGGCTGCTCCGTTAGTGATTTGCCAGAAAGTTCTTGATATTTTGATTTTGGGATATTTATAATTTTCAGGATAAATCGGTATTTCATTTGTAAGCCGCAAGCGTGAATAATTATGCTCATCGCCGCAAAGTATGGCAACGGTTTTTTTACTTTTATTTATTAAAATATCGAGGATTTCATCCCTTCTTTCAATTATTCCCTTTTCTACCGGTTTTCCTGCAACATAAGGCCTAAAATTATTGTTGCCATCGTACCACATATCGTCATGAGAATGTCCGCCGTTAGGAAATGCGGGAGTATGGAGTGTTACAAAAATATGATCGATGCGGTCATCATTTTCCAGTTGAGCGATTGTCTCTTTTAACCATTCAAACTGATTATCCATTATGTAAGCGTGAATATTTCCGGATGTATATTTTACAAGTTCTGCATTGGGAGCATACCAGTAATTTGAGTTAAGAACCACCATTGCAACATTTCCGAAAGTATAAAAGAAAACATTTTCTTTATAAGATGGAAAATCAATTGTTTCAGGGTTAGGGTCATATTTTGAGCCATCTTCGCTGTCAGGGCCGTTTAAAGGATTAACCACTACCTGCGAAAAAGTAAATTCAGCCGATTCGGTATCGAATGGGAATTTGTCGATGCCGGCGATATACTCGTCGTTTTCAAGAAATGTATATGTCAGGGCTTCATGGTTTCCCATTCCGATGACAAAAGGTATCCGGTGAGCAAAAGGCTCAATCGCTCTCTTCCAGTTGGCATACTGAAGCAGGTTATAATTTTTGTCAGTTGCGTAACCGTCGATCATATCGCCGGTAAACTGGAGAAATGAAGCATTTTTATAAACCGCCAGCGCTGCCATTTTTTTACTAATATAGGCATTACAGCCGTAGATGTTTCTTTCGCCACCACCCATCCCGGCGCGACTGTCGCTGGCATAAGCAAATGTGAAAGGCTTCCTGGAACCTGTTTCGGGAGGCGTTCTGAATTTAAAATCCCCTGAATAATCGCCGGCGGTTAAAGTGTATTTGTATTCAGTATCGGGTTTCAGATTACTTATCTTAATTTCATGCTTAGTACATTTTTCCTTGTCTTTATATTTTTTCTTGTCAATTATAATTTCAGCTTTTATCTGGAAATTGGTGGTGAAGGAAATAATTATTCCGGCAGGTTCATCGATGTTTAAAAACGGCCCTTCGATTATCGTCAAACCGGGAACAAAAGGTCCGTTGCCCTTCAGCCTGATCTTTCCATCGTAAATAATTTCACCGTTTTTATTCACGATCCGGTAACCCAGTAAAAGTTCTTTATTTTTTTCCCAATCGACAAAATCGTATTTTCCTCTCAGGTGGCTGATATTTATCATGGCTTTCCCATCTATAATTTCGGCAGTTCTCTTAAAAAAAACCGGTAAACGAAAATCCACTCCTTCTTCTCTTATCAATCCGTAATATATCAGTCCGTTAAACTCCGGAGCTTTGAAGTCAAAAACACATCCTTTTTCGGTACCTGAAGGTTCAATCAGGAATTCATCGATACTATATTCGGGTACGTTGGAAGCATAATAATTTTTGTTATTTGCCGGATTGTGAAAATATAGTTTGTTTGAACTATCGGTTTTTATATTAGAATAAGATTTTGGTATTTGAAAATCAACACTGATTTTTTGAAGATCATAATCTCCCTGTGAAGATTTTCTGAGTAAGAATCCTGTTGTCAGCAAAATGACAACAAATACTGAAGGAAAAATAATTTTTTTGTATTTCATTGTAAAATATTTTAAGATAATTATTTTTTATTAAGTCCTCAAGATTTTGCAAATCTAACAACAAAACAGATAACTTTGACATTGAAAAATCGATATCTGATAAAAGATGTAAAATAGAATAATGATATGGTGAAATAGTCATTTTGAAAAAGAATAGAAATTGCAAATGGCGACAGACCTGCCCGCCCAGCCTTCGCCGGAACGGCTACGTGCAGGCAGGCGCTTCGCTATGGCAGGCGGGGCTGCGAAATATTTGTAGAAATTCATTATCGTTTTGGTTTTCAAGGTGCAGCGCACCGAAACATTAAACCTTGAAATGTTACGGTGCGCTGCACCTGGCTACTTTTGCGGGGTTGCATATTTTCTACAA
>CBDUSJ010000258.1:0-4535 GCA_965369845.1 uncultured bacterium
AAAGAGTTTAAGAGTGCTTTTCCACTTCATCACTTTTCAATCCTTCAGCATCCAATTTCTAACTTCCCAACTTTTCCAACATTCCAACTTTCCAACTTTCCAACTTTTTCAACCTTTTTAACCTTTTCAACTTTTTAAACTTTTCAACTTTTCCAATATTCCAACTTTTCAACCTTTTAACTTTTTAAACCTTTCAACCTTTTCAACTTTTCCAATATTCCAACATTCCAACTTTTTAAACCTTTAAACTTTTCAACTCTTTCAACCTTTTAACTTTTTAACTTTTCAACTTTTCAACTTCCAACTTCCCACTTTCTAATTTAAAATTCACCCCGTAGCCCATACCGGGAATTTTGTTACATCTATATCAAAAATATACATGCCAATCAGGTAAGTCATTAAAGTAATAACAATAGCTCCGACAAGATTAAGTAAAAGTCCTGTACGTGCCATCTGGATTACTTTTATCCGGTTTGTCCCGAAAATAATGGCATTGGGTGGTGTGGCCACCGGTAGCATGAAAGCCATTGAACCTGAAAGCGTAGCCGGTAACATAAATAGTAACGGGTTGATATTTATACTAACTGCAAGCCCTGCAAGTATCGGAAGGATCATTTCAGTGGTTGCGGTATTTGATGTTAGTTCTGTAAGAAAAGTCATCATAATCGCAATAAAAAAGATTACATAAACCGGATTGAAAGAAGCTACCCAGCTAAGTTGTTCCCCGAACCATGTTGAAAGGCCTGAATCCTTAAATCCAAATGCCAGTGCAAATCCTCCTCCAAACAGCAGGATAATATTCCACGGGAGCTTTGAAGCAGTTTTCCAATCCATAATACGCTGGATTTTTTTTTCTTTCGACGGAATAATAAATAGTATTACAGCCATTAGGATTGCGACAGTACCGTCGTTAATAAATGTTTTATCAGGGAAAATATTCGACCATCCCGGAATAGTAAAATTTCCGAAACTAAGGTCTGCTCTGAAAAGCCATAAAAATGCCACGAGTATAAAATCTAAAAAGACAACTTTCTCCTCAAAACTCATCGGGCCAAGTTGAATAAGTTGCTCACGGAGTGTTTCAGCTTTGAAATTCGTCCATTTATTTTTTCCCGGGCGGAAACGAAAGTAAAGAAATATCCATACAATAATAAAAACTGTTATGCTAATAGGAAGCGCAAAAACAAACCATTGTGCAAAAGATATTTCAGGTGCTTCAGGAAAATAAATGCTAAAAATTCTTACAAAAGAAAGATTCGGTGGAGTGCCTACCAAAGTTGCAGCACCGCCGATTGAAGCGCTGTAAGCTACGCCTAACAACAGCCCTATCGAATATTTATTTATTTCTTTTTTACCGATAGTTTCTTCAAGTTTCTGAATAATGGAAAGAAGAATCGGTATCATCATCATTGTTGTTGCAGTATTCGATATCCACATCGATAAAAATGCGGTGGCTATCATAAATCCAAGTAGTATTCTTCCGGGACTGACCCCGGTAAAAATCAAGATCTTCAGCGCTATCCTCTGGTGAAGATTCCATCGTTGCATGGCAAGGGCAATGATGAAGCCACCCATAAATAAAAAAATGACATAATTAAAATAGGCATTCGACACTTCCTTTCCATCAGAGATGCCGAGCAGTGGAAAAAGCACTACCGGCAAGAGTGAAGTTACTGCAAGGGGCACAGCTTCTGTTATCCACCAAACCGCCATAAGTAAAGCAACTGCCAGGGTATTGGTTACTGCAGGGTTTCCGGGTTGAAGGTCTGCAAACAGTATTATCAACACAGAAATTACAGGTGTAACAATAAAAGCAATTACCGATTTTATATTCAAAACCGAAAGGTGTTTTTCAGGTATTTGACAACCTTGATTATTAATAATCTACGAAAGTATAATAATCCGTTTAAATACTTCATTCCGCTTGCAATATTTAATATTGATTTTTGTTAATAATACTTGGTTTTAGATAGAATTAATTATAGAATTAATACGCATACATGAAAAAATTAGCAGTAGTAGCTCTTGGTGGAAATGCACTTTTACAGGGAGGTCAGAAAGGGACTATCGATGAGCAGGAACTAAATGCTTATGAAACGAGCGAAAAACTTTTGGTATTAATACATAAAAACTATGACCTGGTAATCACACATGGAAATGGTCCCCAGGTAGGAAATATACTTCTGTCCAACACCGCCGGAAATAAACTTTATGGCCTGCCCGAAATGCCGCTCGACGTTTGTGTGGCATATTCTCAGGGATTTGTCGGTTTCATCATAGAGCAGCAACTTAAAAATGTTCTGATGGTTAACGATCTCGACAGAGATATTCTGACCATCATTACGCGGGTGCTTGTTAACAAGGAAGACACTGCTTTTATCAACCCTAAAAAACCTATTGGCCCATTTTATTCAAAGGAAGAAGTAGAAAAAATAATGAAGCGAACGGGCACCGTTTTCGCTGAAGACCCACGTGGCAGAGGCTGGCGGAAAGTTGTCGCTTCTCCGAAACCCTTGGTTATTTACAACAAAAAGTCAATTGAAAAAATAGCCCGTCAGGGAACAATTGTAATTGCTGTAGGCGGCGGTGGGATTCCTGTTTTCTATGTTGAAGAACACAAATTGCAAGGTATCGATGCCGTAATTGATAAAGACCTGGCTTCGGCTTTATTGGCATCCCAGATAAATGCCGATAAGCTTTTTCTTCTAACCGATGTGCCAAAAGTCTGCCTTAATTTTAATACACCACAAGAAAGATCAATCGACCGAATGACAATAAGCGAAGCAAAAAAATACCTCGAAGAAGGCCATTTTGCTGAAGGTAGTATGGCTCCGAAAATCCGCGCTGCAATTCATTTTGTTGAAAACAGCGGCAAAGATGCAATCATCACAAAGACCACACATTTGGGAATTGATGACGGCGGCACAAGGGTAGTTATTGTTTAATAAAAGGGAATAGGGGAAATAACAATCATAAATCTAAAATCGTAAATCTAAAATCATAAATCTAAAATCGTAAATCTAAAATCTAAAATCATTTAAACATGGCTTATAATTTAAGAAACAGGAATTTTTTAAAATTAATGGATTTTACTCCGAAGGAAATAAAATTTTTACTCGAGCTTTCTGCTGATCTTAAAAAGGCAAAATATGCCGGCACTGAACAACAGAAATTAAAAGGGAAAAATATAGCTCTGATTTTTGAAAAATCTTCAACCAGGACGCGTTGTGCTTTCGATGTTGCAGCATTTGACCAGGGCGCACAGATAACTTACCTCGGGCCGACAGGTTCTCAGATTGGTTATAAAGAGTCGATGAAAGATACAGCCCGTGTGTTGGGTCGTATGTATGATGGCATCGAATACCGTGGTTTCGGGCAGAATATTGTTGAGGAGCTTGGTAAATATTCCGGTGTGCCGGTGTGGAACGGCCTTACAAATGAATTTCACCCCACTCAGATACTCGCCGATTTCTTTACCATGATGGAACATTCGGACAAACCGCTTCACAAGATATCTTTCTGTTATCTTGGAGATGCAAAAAATAACGTGGGGAATTCGCTCCTTGTTGGCGCAACCAAATTAGGAATGGACTTTAGGGCAGCCGCTCCCAAATCGTGCCAGCCCGAGCCGGAACTTGTGGAACAATGCCGGAAAATAGCAAAAGAAACCGGAGCAAAAATCAAAATCACCGAAGATATTGAGGAGGCTGTAAAAGGTGCCGATTTCCTTTATACCGACGTTTGGGTTTCGATGGGCGAGCCTGATGAAGTATGGGAACAGCGAATTAAAGATATGCTCCCTTACCAGGTTAATTCAGAAGTTCTTGCTTTGACCGGAAATCCAAAGGTGAAATTTCTGCATTGTCTGCCTTCATTCCACAACAGGAAAACAAAAGTTGGCGAGGAAATCTATCAGAAATTTGGAGTTGAAGCTATGGAAGTTTCTGACGAAGTGTTCGAATCGGATGCTTCTTTAGTATTCGATCAGGCAGAAAACAGGCTTCATACCATCAAAGCTATCATGGTGGCTACACTTGGTGATTAATGCTACTGAAAAAATTTTAATAATAAAAGCTGTTATTTGGATATATTGTGCCAATTTAGTACAAATTACGAAAATCCATAGCCCAGCCGTTTACGTCAATAGCCCATTCTTGTTTACGTCTATAGCCCATTCTTGTTTACGTCCATAGCCCAGTCTTGTTTACGTCCATAGTCCAGTCGTTTACGGCTGGGATCAAAATAATGCGAAAGAACGATTTCATGGCATTTATGCCCTTTCTCAAAATTCATCCGATGACTCTGAGTCATCGGATGAATTGAGATAAATGTATTTTGTTAAGGCGTGAACGCCCTTAAATTTTTTCGTTTTATTTTTTTTCTCACTGGGCTAAAGCCCTGAGCTACGGAGCTGAAGCCCTGTCTTTTGTTTCTTGTCTATTAAATCTTAATTCTTAAACCTAAATTCTTAATTCATAAATCTTAATTCTGAGTCCACTCCGAAAATCATTTATTTGAAATTGTTGAAAAAAAGT
>CBDUSJ010000259.1:0-4533 GCA_965369845.1 uncultured bacterium
TGGTGAATTTATTGATGTTGATCAGGATGGATGGGCTGATAAGGTGATGATTTTTGACCCTGATGGAGAATTTGGATATCCTTTTTATCTTTAAATATTTTTATAAAATAACGTTCTAAAATTATTTAATAATGAAAAATAAATTTAGAAATTATTTGCCGGCAAAGCTGCCGCGTTTGTTGATTTTCATGCTTATCTCGTCGCTGATTTTGTTTTACTGGTCATGCCAGAAAGACGATTTCGATTTTAACAAACTTGCCAACCCTTCCTGGAATCCGGAATTTGCATTACCTCTCGTAAATTCCTCGTTTACAATTTTCGATTTTTACAAAGATTCCTCAAATTTGATTATTAAAACAAACGCTGATAATTCTATTAGTTTCGTTTATCAAATTGATGATCTTTATTCTGTTCAGGCAAACGACTTCCTTAAAATCCCTGATCAGACTTTCGGCTTTGATGATGAAATTGATGTTCCCTCGCTTCCACCGGGTTTTCTCGATACTATCACACTCGATTATTCATACGATTTAATTACCGACTCTTTATACCAGAGAATCGACAGTGTGTTTTTGAAGGATGGTGAAATTACAATAGAAGGATTTACAAATCTCAATAAAGACGACGCTTTAATTAATGTTTGTGTGCAATCATTGATAAATAAGCAAACCGGCGATCCTTTGGTAATTGTTGCTGATATTAGTAATCACGGCGGCGCTCTTCCTGAAGTTTCTTTCTTGGAACATATATTGCTTAACGAATATAAAATCGTTCCCGGAAATTTATCCGGAAATAGAAATGAAATATCTTTTATTATAGAAATATTTATTAAAGGAGATGACAATCCTGATCTCTCGCCTTATGATATTAATATCAGCGGAACGATGGGGAATTTCAGTTTTGAAAAAATCTTCGGTTATTTCGGAAATTATGAATTTCCATTTCGGGATTCTTTAAAGATAAGTTTGTTTGACAAAACAATATCCGGAAATCTTCAGCTTGGGCCGCAATCAGTCGATTTATTTATTGATATTGATAATTCGTATGGGATGCCTATGATGTTTTTAGCCGATGAATTTTATGCTTACTCTTCGTTCAACGAGCCACATATTGTTAATATTGAATTGTTCGGTAGCGGAATCCCGAATATTTTCAGTATAAACTCTCCCGATATTAACCAGATAGGGCAAACTGTAAAAACCGAACTTGCTTTCAACCAGTCGAACATAGCTGATGCTCTGAATATTTCACCTGAAGTTTTGTATTTCGACCTGAAAGGAATTTCAAATCCTTATGGTGATACTCTTACGAGCAATTTTGTTTTGGATACAAGTAAAATCGAACTTGGCGTGGCTGCTGAAATTGAATTATTTTCTGCGGTCAGCGGATTTGTTATAAATGATACCCTAACATTTGATCTTGATGAAAACGAAGAAGTTGAAGCCCTGCAATTCAGGCTCAATTCATGGAACGGTTTCCCGATTGATGCAAAACTGCAAATGATATTTATGGACGAAAATTTTAATGTTATCGATTCTCTTTTCACCAATCCTGAGGAAGCTATCCTGCTTGGAGGATATGTGAATGGCCCGCCTCAATACAGAGTTACGGAGCCAAGGTTTCATCAAAAGGATATTGTTGTAAATGAACAAAAACTGGATAATATCCTGTCTTCTGAAAATGTTTTCCTCCGTGCCGAATTGTCAACTACCGACGGAACCCTGGTTAAAATTTACGAGGATTATGAGCTGAAAATTAAAATTGGAGTAATCGTTAAACTTAAAATTGAAAACAATTAGGAGGCAGCTATGAAAAAAAAATACTTCAACATAAAATTATTCAGAGTTTTCCTGATAATGGCTTTCTTAACCGGTTTAAGTAAAATATCTTTCGCACAGGACGACCAGATAATGTATTTTTTACGGATGATCCCACAATCCGGAAATGTTAACCCGGCGTTTATACCCGATTATAAATTTTACATCGGTGTTCCATTTTTATCCTCGGTTCACGGCGGTTTTAACAACTCGTTTACTTACAATACATTTCTTCAGAAAAAAGGTGATTCACTTTATCTTGAAAGGGATTATATTTTGGATAACCTCAAAAAAAAAATCATAACAAATTTTGAAATATCAAATGAAATTCTGTCTTTTGGCATCAGGGTAAAGAAAAACTATTTTAATTTCAGGCTTGCCGATATTGCGAGTGGAAATGCTATTTTGTCAAAAGATATGCTTGAGTTTTTATTTTACGGGAACGGGAATGAAAAATATCTTGGTAAAACTACTAATCTTGATGGCCCAAAAATTAATGCCAATTTTTATCATGAATTTTCATTAGGTTATTCACGACAAATAACATCGAAAATTACCGCAGGTGTCAATCTGAAATATCTGTCGGGAATGGCAAATATCCGTACCGAGAAATGTGATTTCAATATCTATACCAATCCTGATGATTATGCAATTACTGCCGGTTCGCACATTCTTTTTCACACCTCTTTACCTGATGCAGATTCTTTTGAAGATTTTTCGGGAAACAATTTTTTTGAATTTTATGGGAATAACGGTTTTGCAATAGATTTGGGAGCTAAGTATAAGATTAACAAAAAATTTTCGGCATCATTCAGTTTAAAAAATCTCGGGTTTATTAAATGGAACTCGAATGTTAAAAGTTATGAAACCGAAGACCCTTCAAAATCTTATACTTATGAGGGAGTTGACATAAACGACTTTTTTGATGATGACGAGCTGAACTGGGAAAAGGTGCAAGAAATACTCGACTCAATTTCCGATGAGTTGGGTATTGTTGAAGTTGAGAAAAAATATAAAGCTCCTCTCAGCAGTAAACTTTATTTGAATCTTGATTATAATCTTACGGTAAAAGATCAGTTTGGATTGCTCGGAGGCATTAATTTTGTTGACGATGAAGTGCTTGCCGGATTTACTCTTGCATACACAAGGAAGTTCAACCGTGATTTAAACCTGCTTTTTTCATATTCGCTCTATCCACAAAATTATATGAATCTTGGGTTAGGTTTTGCCGCAAATATGGGGCCTGTTCAGTTTTATCTTATAAATGAAGGATTTACTTCTTTGTTGTATTACAAAGATGCAAAAGCCTGGTTTATCCGATTTGGATTTAATCTTGTATTTGGAAAAAATAATCGTAAACCTTTAAAAGACGCTGAAATTGAAAATTTGTGAAAAATGAAAAAGAATTTTATAAATTTTTGTAAAATTGGCGAACCAAATTGCTTTGGTAAATCTATATTTGCAAATAGAATAAATATTAATCATTTTAATCAAGGAGGTAAAAATGCAAACGTACATTCTTTTAACAAAACTTTCAACCGATCTTACGTATGAGATGAAAAACCGTGAACGCCAGGGGCGGAACTGGCTTGAACATGTGAAGGGAAAATGCCCTGATGTTAAATTTCTGGCACACTATGCCATATTGGGCGAATATGATTTTATTGATATTTACGAAGCTCCCGATCCTGAAACTGCCGCAAAGGTTTCGATGATAAGCCAGGCAAACGGAGCTTTTCAGGCTATGAGTCTTTTGGCTATTCCATACAAACGTTTTCTTGAACTTGCTGCTGAAATATAATTAGTGTCCATCAATAAACTTATAAAAAGACACAAATTTACACTAATTTAATTAGTGAAAATTAGTGTCCAATCATTTTTTCTAAACAACTTTATTGATGAACACTAATTTGAAAACATATCTAATCAATTTATTAATCAATTCCTAATTCCCTGGCTTTGAGTATATATTTTTAAAATGGTATCCATACGGACACCTTGCGGTTGTATGGGGAATAAGGGAAATAAGGATATAAAGGCTAAAGTAAAAAGGCTAAAGGAATTTTTTAGACAGCCAGGCTCCGAGGGGCATGGTTGCGAGTTTGCTTATTCTTTGCGGCTTTGCGAGAGATTTTATGAATAATGCGAGGTAAGAAATAATCCCCAAAAACTAAAAATTCATGAAAGATATCTTCTCTGTTTTTACAGGTTTCTCATCAAAAAATATCCTGCAAAAATATAGCCCGGTTTTTACTTTCCTGTTAAATGAATCTTCACCGTTCCATTTCAGATGAAAAATACCAGGATTTGCGTTTGCATCTATAATTGTCCTGATGCGCTGACCTGTTAAACTTAATATTTCAACTTTAATTTCTCCCCGTTTTTTCATGCTTAAACAAATATCCAAATCATTAAAAAACGGATTTGGATACACCTGTACGGAAACGTCTGAAAAATTATTGTTTTCAATTAGGCTCAAACTGTTACTGATGCCGGGAGTTGGGAAAAGGTAAAACAGCCAGTAATCGGCGCCATCAGGCTTTCTGCCATAAGAAATATCTTCATTCTGAGGCCCGTACGACAAAGTATCGATTACTGCAAAACCTGTGTTGCCGGAATCAAAAATCCCAATCTGTTCACCGTTTTTTGAAAGCTTAAAATTTGTATGTAATTCTCCCTGTTCGGGATCATTGTCGGCCCATATCAGCAGGAATTC
>CBDUSJ010000260.1:0-4523 GCA_965369845.1 uncultured bacterium
CGGGCGCACACATCAGATACGAGCGCACTTCAGATTTCTCGGACACCCCATTTTCAACGATGAAAGATATGGCGGAAACATTATCCTGAAAGGCACGACCTTCACAAAATACAAACAATTCGTAAATAACTGCTTCAAGCTGCTCCCCCGCCAGGCATTGCATGCTGCTTCACTTGGTTTTAACCATCCTTCAGACGAAAAAAAAATGTTCTTCGAAACCAATCTTCCGGAAGATATGGAAACCGTTTTGGAAAAATGGAGGAAGTATTCCGGGAAGGAAAATAATGTCTAAAGTATGGAGTGCCTAAAATGCCTAAAGTTAGGAGTGCCTAAAGTGAGCTAAAGTTTGAAGTGCCTAAAGTTGATTCATGCCCGTCAGACCGCTTGGAGCGGTCTGACGGGTTTTTACATCTAACCAACAATATTTCAAAATTTGCTACAAATATTTGGCGGCTCTGCCGCAGTTAACCTGAAAAATAAATGTATCACCTTTCCAAAAGGTGATACCTTTCGGTTGTTCAACTCTCCAAAAGTTTAAAACTTTTGGGGAGTTTTTACCCGTCCAACCTCTCCAAGAGGTCAAACGGGTTTATTGCGGGATCGAATTTTTTTCGGGTTCTGTCACAGTTACGCTGTTTTAGTTGTGTGGTGGTGTTGCTTTTGTTTTTACCATAATTTCATCGCTCTGCGATTTTAACTTTAGGCACTCCAAACTTTAGCTCACTTCCCATTTTAACTCACTTTCAATATTTTCTCTTCATCAAGATAAAGTAAATATTTTTCAACGTTCCGGTAGCCCATCTTTTTTATAATTGATTCGTAATTGTTCAGTTGCTTGATGTGATGTTTTTCTTCTTTACCTGTTTTATAATCTATAATTACAATTTTATCATCAATAATTATTAAGCGGTCGGGGCGAAATGTTTTACCATCTTTAACAAGAATATCCTGTTCGTTTAACACTTTAGGCCCCGGTTTGTAAAATGAAGAAATTTTTGGATTCGACAGAAGTTTATTTACTTTCCTCCATAATGTTTCTTTCTCAAAAGCATTGATAAGTCCCTGCATTTCTATTTCATCAAGAACATCCGGCACATCCTTTTTTGTAATTATTTTCGACATAATAAAATGCACAAGATTACCCCATTCAGTGTTCCTGTCGGGATTTTCAACATCCCAGATTTCCGGCGCTTTTCTGCTTATCCGGATTCTGTTTCGCCAGTTGCCGGTTTTAAAAGTATCGGGCTGTTGTTCTGTTTCATTCAGTTCATTTTCTGCTTCCGAAAATTTAACCCCATCAGTTCCCTCGCCAAAGGAATATTTTAATTGTTCATCCGACCATTCGTCTATGTGTTTAAAATATTCTATAAATAGTTTGGGTATTCCATCATTCACCGAAAACAGGCCGGATGAATTTGAAGGTTTTTTATATTTAGTCAAAACATACAATCTTTCGGTTGGCCGGGTCATTACAACATACAGCAGGTTAAGCAAATCGAGGCCGGTCTTTTGTTTTTCTTCATTGTATCCTTCGGCATAAATTGTTTCCTCCAAAGATTTTTGTGTCGGGAGAAGCACGCTTTTCATATTCGGGGCAACAGGGTTGTCAAAGTCGAACCATAAACTATTTTTCCCGGGCTTTTTTGCATCACCTCCGTATGAAGGAAAAATCACAACAGGAAATTCAAGTCCTTTTGCTTTATGAATTGTCATTATCCTGACTGCATTTGCGCCTTCAGGTGCAATAACCGACTGTTTTGATTTTTTCTCTTCCCAAAACTCAAGAAATCCCGGTATTCCCTCATCATATTTTTGCTGGTATTCAAGAACAAAATCAAGAAAAAATCTGATGTACGGATCGCTGATATTCTCCGAAAGTCTAAAGATCCTGAGAATTTCTTCGGATAATTCATACAGCGGCAGCTTTTTCAATTCTCCGAAATCAACGTTAAAACCAATTTTTTTGATTATGTTCGTGAGGCCAACGTCTTCCCTCTTACATTTTTCACTTGTTGAAATTGCGCTATACAAATCGAGCAACTCGTCCAGGCTTTTATTGCCGGCTTTATTTTTTTGAATTAGAAATCGAAATATTTCGGTGATTGCGATTTTATCTGTCCTGTCGTTGAGATATTTAAAAACAGAAACTAAAAAATTTACAGCCGGACTGGAGGAAAGCAACAGGGATTCGGATGAAATAACATTAATCCCGTTTTCGATAAGATGTTTTGCAATTTTACTCCCCTCATTATTTTTCCGGCAAAGGATGGCAATATCGTTCAAGGAATAACCCGAAAGTTCTAAAGTTATAATCTCTTTTATTTTATCAAAAATAATGTTGTCAAATTCTTCATTTGTTAAATCCTCCTGTTCCACAAATTCAACTGATACCTGCCCTCCCGTATTATCCGTTTGATATTTTTGTTCGAGTTCTTTATAAATCGGCTGGTACTGTTCTCCGAGAAATTTACAGGCAAAACCAAAAAACCGGTTGTTAAAATCAACAATTTCGGCTTTTGACCTATAGTTCGAATTCAGGAATTTTTCATTGTAGGATCTTTTCAAAACATTTTCGCGTGAGCGGCTTATCTCATCATCTTTCCTTTTGTAAATATCAGGAAGACAAACAAACTGTTCGACTTCGCCGTCGCGAAAACGGTAGATTGCCTGTTTTCCGTCGCCAACCACCATATTAAAAAAATTGTTACTCAGCGAATTTTCAATCAACGGAAGCAGGTTTTGCCATTGCAACACAGAGGTATCCTGAAATTCATCAACAAGAAAATGATGATACTTCTCCCCTATCCTCTCATAAATAAAAGGTATCGGTTCGGAACTTACAATTTCTGAAATTCTTTTGTTGAACTCCGAAATATGCACAAGGTTTTCGTTTTCCCGAAATTCATCGATGATCTTCTGGATCTCATTCAGAACGGCAATAGGATAAATTTGTTTTTTTAATAAAATATAAAGTTTGTAATCTTTTATACCGTTTTCAAGATAGGAGTCTATTTTATTAAAACAGGCTTGTAATTCATCGCTCACAGAATCTATCAGAATTTTTTGCTCCGGTGCGCACGTTTTGGGATACCAGTCGTTTTCTTCTGCGCATTTTCTTACAGTGTCTGTAGGTGAAAATTTATCTCTCCTTCCATCAATAAGATAGGAAAGATATTTTGGGAATCCCGACCTTAATCCGCCTTTAAACGATTTTGGTAAAATATTATTTCTATCAAGAAATTCGCTTGTTTCAAGCGCCAGTTCTTTAAGACGGGTTTCAAATGACCTGATCTTTGCTGATATTTTTTTAAAGATAATTAAAAATTCTTCTATCGAAATATTCTTTAGTTTTTGAATATGCTCAAAACTTTCTTCTCTGAGTAATTCACCTGCAAAATTTTTCAGGTCGTTTTCAATATTCCAGCTTTTTTCATCATTCAGTTTTGATTCAATAAAATTCACAAGCGCTATGGTCAGATTTTTATCAGTTCCGGCTTTACTGATAAGCACGTCCACAGATTTGGAGATCAGTTGTTCCGAGTCAAGCTCTACTTCAAAATTGAGGGGGAGCTTCAGTTCGCCGGCAAAAGTTCTGACGACACGGTGAACAAAGCTGTCGATGGTACAAACAGCAAAGTTTGAATAATTGTGAAGTATAAGTTTAATAGCCTGACCTGCTCTTTCCGAAATAACATTTTCTGCCATGCCGGTATTATCTTTAATTTTCCTAATAAGGTCTTCGAGTATAGGCGAATCCTGAGTTGCAATATTTGAACCGAGAGCTTTCAAATAACTTATCACCCTGCTTTTCATTTCATTTGCCGCCTTGTTTGTAAAAGTGATTGCAAGAATATTCCTGAATTTTTCCGGGTTTTTAATTACAAGACACAAATACTCGGTTACAAGTGTATGTGTTTTGCCAGATCCCGCAGATGATTTATAAACTGTAAAATTCATGAGTTTGTATGTAAAAGAGTTAAAGAGTTAAAAGGTTACAGAGTTACAGAGTTGAAAAGTTACAGAGTTAAAAAGTTGAAGAGTTGAAGGGTTGAAAAGTAAAAGAGTTGAAGAGTTGAAAAGTTAAAGAGTTGAAGAGTTGAAAAGTTAAAGAGTTAGTGTGTTAGAATAATTTATAATTTCCAATTTAACATTTCCAATTTCTAAACTTGTCCGTATGGATTTCTAATTTCTAATTTAACATTTCTAATTTCTAATTTAAAACCCCCAAACCAGTTTCTTGTAAATTAAATTTTCATTATTGCGCAAGTGTATCAGGTAAACTCCCTTTGACAAACCCAGGGTAGCCGGATCAAATTGGACCTTATAATTGCCTGCTTGTTTGTATCCGGAAACAATATCGGCGAGCTTCACACCATAAATAGAATAAATGCTAAGCTCAATATTACCGGGCTTATCAATACTGAAATGAATATTTACAGGGCAGGAAGACGGATTTGGAAAAATTTTCAGTTGCGAACCAACAGCAGTTTCTTCCCTGATACCGGTGATAGGATTCCTGACCG
>CBDUSJ010000261.1:0-4517 GCA_965369845.1 uncultured bacterium
GAATTTAGAATTAAGATTTAAGATTTAAGAATTATAGCAAACCCTTAAAATTTTATTATTTGGATATTATTTTTTTATTCCTTGTTTAGTATTCGATGTTCGATATTAAAAAAATGCCACTCTTGTTTCCCTTTAAAAACCTACAACAAATTGATAATCATCTTTAGCCTCAGCTTTACAACCGAAGGAAGCAACACGAAGTCCATCCATCCATCCATACGGACTTCTTTCAGTAGTACGGACTTCTTTCAGTCGTACGGACTCCCTGCGGTCGTACGGATTCCTTTTAGTCATATATGAAGCGAAGCAAATCCGTATGGATGGACGGATTCACTTCGTTTCATTAGCCCGAATGGGCCCGTATGAGCCTTAGCCTAACATTAGGTTATTCTTTCACAAATTTTTGAATAAAACGCCCTTGTTCACTTTCAAGTTTGATAAGATAAATGCCTTGTTGCAGTTTTGAAATATCAAGTTGAGTTTGCTGCTGCCGAATATCGATATTTATCATTTTTTGCCCTTGCAAATTATAAAGTCCTGCCTGGGTTCCATCAGGTATTTTGCCGGTAATAATAATATTTACAGCGGATGTTGCCGGGTTGGGGAAGATCATTATTGTTTGACCGTTAAGCAGACTTGTAAAGCCGGTTGAAGCAGCTTTCATCTCCTTAATGGCTGACAATCCATTCCCGGTAAACAATCCGTCATGATTTGGCAAAGACTGATCATAAATCACCGTTAAATTAAATTCTTCGTTTGTCGATTGTCTGTAAAGCCTGAATTGCAGAAGTTCACCTTCAACAAAGCCGTCTGTTTCTTGAGTTGTCGGATCGTCGGCAAAAATGGAAAGTCCAATATTTTGATTTAGATTATTTATCTCAACCATTCCGCAGCAAAGGCCATTTGTGGCAAACGCTCCAATCACATCGCCTTTTTGCAAATCTTTCAACGCTTCACTTTGAATGCTGACAACATGCGCAGATGCCGTGTAACTGACCTGGTTCCAGGGTGTATCGAAATGGGGATTGTTTGTACTACCCGAAGTATAAGATTTACCGGTACATTCGGGGAAGGTGATAGCACAGGAGTTATTCATTTTTACATTGTAGGCTTTTCCTGGGATCAATTCGCCAAGGCTGTTAATCCCCTGGGAAGGCCAATAAACTTTATACCCGGCTACTTCCTTCACAATATCAAGATCATCAACACAAGAAACAAACAGTTCTTCTACATTAACATTACATTCACTCAACACAGGTATAGTAAACCAACCAAAAGGAAGAGGCAAAATATTATAAACCGGTTGGTTTCCAATAAAAGTAAAAAGCTTTGTGGATTCCATTTTAATGGAATATCCACTGTACGGGTCCCAGTTTCCAATTGTATTAACTCCCTGAGCCGGCCAATAAAAATCATTTCCATCAACCAATATTATCATATCATCAACTATCGGTGCAAATATTTCTTCCACATCCAAATCCGAAGGGATCATATAACTTGAAAGTCCGCTCCAGCCCTGAGGAATCTGTACTGCTGAACCGCTGCCAATACCAAACCACTCAATTGCATCGCCAATAATCATATTTATATCCTCATCTTCGGTAAATTGAGAAATATCGAAACTTGTGAAAAATGACTTATAAATAAGATTATCCAACCAGAGAGCGCAAACTCCATGATAACAATAAGCCTGTCCGGGTACTAACGGGCCGGGGCCATCTTCAAATAAAAACGTTGAATAAGAAGAAATATCAGGATTAGTAACCTCATCTGCATACCAACTCGGGCAACTGCGGGCATAAATCACATCAGGGCTGTTTGCATAAACCGGTAATTCTATTCCGGGGCCGCCAATTGGCGAACCGTAAACTCCAATCACACTGCCGTTAGTATAATCCCAAACATCAGGGCCGCCCAAACCATTCGTTCCCCCATAAGGAGGGTAGCCATAAGTTCCCTGAGGATGGTATCCACTTCTAAGATATGCTGAAAAGAATTTTGTCATAGGTTTATCGTTGGGATACCCGTGTTCGGCAAAACCAAAATTGTCTGAAGCCATGAAGACATTTTTAGGGTTTTCATCTGTTCCGCTGTCCATGTAGTTCATTAATGCAATAGAAAGTGTATCGTACTTAAAATAGCCACTTGCAGAATTTGCATAAACAAAAATTGCTTTATATGCTTCAGGAAAGCTGTATTCGTCATATTCCCACCAATCATAAATATCATAAATTACATTTGCTTCGTCTAATGCCATTTTGTATTTTGGAAATTCTATGTTTTGATAATCCTGACCGCTGGTAAATGTTAGCAGAACTTCAACACCATCAGTTGGTAATATTTTGAATGAGAAACAACTATCAGGTGCATTTGCAGGTGATGTCCCCCTGTTTTGTGCGGCTGAATTATCGGTAGCGGCAAAATAGTAATTTAATGTTGTGCTGTTGGTTAGTTCAGGTAGTTGATAATAATATATATTGGGTTCTACTAAGTTAGAGTGGGTAATTGCTTCCCAGCCACTTCCAGTGTTATAATAAAGCGTATCGGATAATATGCCTGACATATCAATAAGCTCGACAACTAATTCAGGAGTATTATTGAAAGTGTTCCCCATTTCGTCGTAAACAAAAACCGGTGGTTGATCATCCTCACCTGTGTAAAATCTAATTGCAAGGCTATCCTGTAATAAATTTCCAAACGGTTCTACTCCGATATATTGACCATTTTCCACAATTTCTCTCAAATAGCAAAGGCCAATATTAGCTTCGTCATTTTGAATTGCAACTGTAGAACTTCGTCCGTTGTCATGAGGGCATATACTTCCTGATTGCTCTAAAGCTGTTGTTTTGTATTGAAAGAGCATTTCACCGTTTTCGTGAAGAATAACCTCAAAGGTCAGTGTAGTATCCTTAACTGTACCATAACGGAATCTTAAGTTATGCCATTCTACAACAAAGTAGCGTTCCGGTTCTGTTCCGAATGTTTTGAAATACACATTTCCGACTCCATTATCAGCAAAAAGATCGTCCCAATACGGCGCTATAAGCGCCGGCATATAAGTATTACCTGGAATAGGAAACGAATAATTAAACATATTTCCGTCTGTTCCCCAACCAACCCATGGATATTGACAATACCATGTATTTTCAGCAAGGAGCATTTCTCCGTTTATATCAATATAGCAATAAGTACGGTCGATACCGTAAAACGGGAAATTAAAACCGAAATCAATTGGTTCGGAAAAATTATCATCTCCATAAAAAGCGGGAACATTGTACATTACTGCAGATTCTCCTGTTTCACTAATTTCAATCCAGTTATATTCGGGGCCACCTAACACTTCACTGTCTATCCATCTGTAACCAAAACCATCGGGGCCGCCTGTGCCTTGATGCTCAGATATTTCTGTTTCTCCGGTTATGGTATCATTATCCGGATCTGCATCGTCAAAAAGATTTGTTACCATTGTTACATAATAATCTCCGGGTTCCGCCGGAGTCCATGAATCAATGAAAGTTACCGATTCGGTTGCCTGAGAAATTAAAGCTCCCGAATGAATTAAAGTGCTACTGTAAACAATTTCTTTTAATTCATTTACTATCTCGCAATTTATTTCAAAATCATCAATAATAGTAGTGCTTCCGTAATTTTTAATAGTTCCTGAAGGAAATATCACTGAGTTTACTAAATATTGTTTTTCAGGAATTTCAAGTGAAAGCATGCCAACATCGTTTCGTTCAGCTTGCCCCACTTGTACATCATCAACAGTCATCCCATAAGTATCCTGTATCCATTCAATTGCCAGATAAATGCTTTGGCCTACATAAGCGCTTAAATCATAAGAATACTCAATATAATCGGTCCCCATGCCTGTAACACTTTCCAAAGTTACATTGAAATTACTAATGGCATTACCTGTCGTAGAAAGGTAAACATTCATATCCTCGGTGCCATACCAGGCCGCGGCCCAAAAAATAAAAGAATCGCCTAAATTAATCGTAACTTGTGGAGTTATCAGCCAATCATTTCCGTCGCTTTCATAACAACTCACTGCTGCCATCCAATCTCCGGTATGAGCATGAGAAGGGTTATCTAAAGCAAACCACTCTTTTCCATCTTCGTTAACATCATAAATTGTCCAGTCAGCGGGAATTATCCCGTCTTCAAATCCTTCATTAATGCTCCATTGAGCAAAAGATAAAGTTGTTGAGAGTAAAATTATCATTAGAACGATAATTTTTTCTAGTCTTAAACAAACATTTGTTTTTTCTTTTTTCATTTCTTTTTTTAGTTTAGTAAATATTAATTAATGAGTTTGCAAAAATATATTAAAAAGGAACATTCTTTGGCATTTTAATTATTTACCAAAAGTGGTTTATTCTTTCACTAATTTCTGAATAAAACGCCCTTGTTCACTTTCAACCTTGATAAGATAAATGCCTTGTTGCAGATTTGAAATATCAAGTTGAGTTTGCTGCTGCCGAATACCGATATTTATCAGTTTTTGCCCTTGCAAA
>CBDUSJ010000262.1:0-4485 GCA_965369845.1 uncultured bacterium
GCATTATTATGAATTACTTAAAATTGCTTAAAGAAAAATTGCAAATTTTATTAGAAAAAATATAACATTTAAAAAATCATTTTAACAATAAATACACTATGCCACGAATCGTAAAATCAGGATTGATACAAATGAGCCTTGCTCTTACTGAAGGGGAAGGAACCATTGAAGAAATCAAAGAAGCAATGTTTCAAAAACATATCCCTTTTATTGAGGATGCCTCTAAAAAGGGGGTGCAGATACTTTGTCTGCAAGAAATTTTTAATACGCCTTATTTCTGTCCCGGCCAGGATAAAGAGTGGTACAAATCAGCCGAGCCGGTTCCGGGGGCAACAGTTGAAAGGATGCAGGAATATGCCCGTAAATACAACATGGTAATTATTGTTCCTGTATATGAAAAAGAAATGCCCGGTTTACTGTATAATACTGCCGCAGTTATTGATGCAGATGGTTCGTACTTGGGCAAATACAGAAAAAATCATATTCCGCACACTTCAGGTTTTTGGGAAAAATTCTTCTTCAGACCGGGAAATCTCGGCTATCCTGTGTTTGAAACTAAATACGGGAAAATAGGCGTTTATATTTGCTACGACCGGCATTTCCCCGAAGGGGCAAGAATACTTGGGCTCAACGGGGCAGAGATAGTTTACAATCCGTCAGCAACCGTTGCAGGATTATCACAGCATTTGTGGAAACTGGAGCAACCGGCTCATGCTGTTGCAAATGGTTATTTTATGGGATGTATCAACAGAGTTGGAATAGAGAAGCCATGGGACTTGGGTAAATTCTATGGCGCTTCTTATTTTGTGAATCCGAAAGGACAAATTATTGCCGAGGCTTCTGAAAATAATGATGAATTGCTTGTGGCAGAATTTGATCTCGA
Organism: uncultured bacterium; assembly: GCA_965369845.1. Taxonomy (GTDB): domain Bacteria; phylum Bacteroidota; class Bacteroidia; order Bacteroidales; family 4484-276; genus CBDUSJ01. The sequence continues at coordinate 884 of CBDUSJ010000262.1, forward strand.
TATGATCGATGAAGTCAGAGCTACATGGCAGTTTTTCAGGGATAGAAGGCCGGAGACTTATGGGAGGTTGGTGGAGCTATAAAAATATTATTATATTTGTATAAATTTTGGTTCATCTAAGGCGGAAATGCGTTTATAATAACCTGGCATAATTTTAAAATAAATTAAAATGAAAAATAACATCAACCGTTCAAAAATAGAACAATTCAAACCCATGCGCGATCCATTGAGCCTGCAGGATGCAATTAAGGAATCCAATCGTTGTTTGCTTTGTTACGATGCGCCATGCAGCGAAGCATGTCCTGCAGGAACCGACCCTGCTAAATTTATCAGGCAAATAAAATTTTATAATTACAAAGGCGCTGCAAGAACCATTAGAAAAAACAATATTCTGGGAAGTATTTGTGCTTTTATCTGCCCGGTGGAAAAATTATGCGAGCAAAAGTGCAGTGTTTTGGCGCTGGAAGACCCGATAAATATTAGTGGTTTACAAAGGTTCGCAACAGAATATGGTAAAAATTTCGGGCTTGAGCCGCCACAAAAAGGGTTAAAAAACAAAGGCAAAGTAGCTGTTATTGGCGCTGGCCCTGCAGGAATGAGTTGTGCTGCCGAACTTGCCGGAAGAGATTATGATGTTACTATCTTCGAAAAAGAAAACAGTTGTGGCGGTATTCCCGAATGGATGATCCCGGATTTCAGACTTTCCCGTGAAGCGATAGATTATGATATTAAAAATTTGCTTGATATGGGTGTAGAAATAAAGTATAATTCAAAAATCGCCTCAACTGATGAAGTAAAAAATCTTCTTTCCGATGGCTATAAAGCTGTTTTTATTTCAACCGGACTTTCAGAACCTTATGAATTGCCTCTTTTCGACGGGTGTTCAAATGCAGTGAATTACATATCGTTTTTGCGGGACATTAAAAAAAATAAAGAAAAGAAAAATCTGAAAGGAAAAAATGTAGCAATAATCGGCGGGGGAAGTGTGGCTATTGACTCCGCTGTTTCGGCGGCAGCCTTAGGAGCAAAAAAGGTTTATCTTGTTGCTCTCGAACATTTGAATGAATTGCCTGCAGACGAAGAGGAAATTAATTTGGCACGTACAATGAATATAATTTTTAAAGCCGGTTCGCAGATAACTGAGGTAATTGCAAAAGAAAAAAAGATAACAGGATTAAAAGGAAAAGAAATTGAATGGATAGAGCCGGATAAATTTATTCCCGCAAATGCAAAACAAATTGACGGAACGGAATTTAGCATAAATGTTGATTTTGTGTTTCAGGCCATTGGAACAAAACCCGGTGAAGAAGTTAAAAAATTTACTTCCGGTTTAAGAAAAAATGAAAAGGGAATTATTGACGTTGATGATAATTATGAAACAAATATTCCGGGTGTTTTTGCAGGTGGAGATATTACAAACGGTGGAGCAACGGTGGCTCAGGCAGTGGGCGAAGGGAAAAAAGCAGCGGATAGTATCGATGATATGCACGGTTGAGATGCACGGTTGAGACGCACGGTTGTTGAGACGCACGGCCGTGCGTCTGTACCAGAATAAAAATAATAAATAAAAGGAGAAAATTATTATGACAACAAAAGCTGATTTAAGTATAGATTTTTGCGGTATAAAGTTTGAAAACCCGTTTTGTTTATCTGCATCACCGGTGGGTAATCATGCAGAAATGTGCTCAAGGGCTTATGACGCAGGCTGGGGCGGAATTGTTTACAAAACATTAGGACTGGAAAAAAGCTTTAAAATTATTATGCCTTCTCCCCGTTTAAGTGTTTATAATTATGGCGATAAAAGATTCGTCGGGCTTCAAAATGCCGAGCAAATTACCGACAGGCCGATAAAAGATAATATCAGAGATATAGCACTGCTGAAAAAGAATTATCCGAATAAAGTTCTTATTTCAAGCATTATGGGATATAGTGACGATGATTGGGCCGAGTTGGCAAAAATGTCGGAAGATGCCGGAGCCGATATGCTGGAGCTTAATTTCTCATGCCCGCAAATGGCCCATAAGTCGGCGGGGCACCGGGTGGGACAGGATTTTCATGCGGTGGAAGTTTTTACCGAAGTGGTAAAAAAAGCCTGTAATCTGCCGGTCATGGCTAAAATGACGCCTAACATTACAGACATGGTTCCGGTTGCCCTTGCTGCAAAAAAGGGGGGCGCCGATGCTATTTCTGCTATTAACACAATAAAGGCCATTACCGATATTGATATTGAAAATTTCACTCCGCTTCCGAATATTCATGGGTTTTCCGCAGCTACAGGCTTCTCCGGGCCTTCTGCAAAACCGGTGGCAATGAGATTTGTTTCTGATTTGTACAATTCAAAAGAGCTTGGTTTGCCAATATCCGCTATCGGCGGTATAGAAACATGGATAGATGCCTTGCATTTTTTACTGCTTGGAGGAACAAACCTGCAGGTTACTACCGGAATTTTAAGATACGGATATAGAATTGTCGAAGATATGATTGAGGGTTTGGGCGATTTTATGATTGAAAGAAATATCAAATCATTGGACGATATCATCGGAAAATCTGCCGAAAAAATTATTGACCCTTCCGAATTTAATACACGTTACCAGGTTGTTTCTGTCATTGACGAAGAAAAATGTATTGGCTGCGGGCAGTGTTACATTTCATGCCATGATGGAGCTAATCAGGCAATAAAATTTAATCCGGAAACCCGTAAAGCAAGCGTTGATGAGGAGCGCTGCGTGGGATGCCTGCTATGCAAGCATGTATGCCCCGTTTGGGATTGTATTTCTTATAAAGAAGTTGATACAAAAATTACGAAACATGCAGCGGTGTTTTAGCGAATTTGAACCGTTTGGGGGAGTGATTATTTGAGTATTTAATTGCAAGATTATATGTAAGTTTGTAACAATGTTTTAGTATTGAAAAAAGAGCAGCGAGTTTTGAAATGGATAGCCTTTCCCGGAAATTAAAATTGGACTGACATGGCGAAGTTGTATCCTGAATAAAAACTTTATAAATAACCGGATAACACAGCAAAATGAGTGTATTAAATAGAAATTTTCCGTTTTTCGTTACAAATAAGCGCGTTAGAAGGAAACCGTTTTTTCTTGTATTTTAAGATTATTATAATGTAAAATAATTTTTAAGAATGCTTTTTATTTTCCCTATTACTATGATGTGGTGTATTTAAAATTAAATCTTGACAATGACATAAATCTTTGTAATTTTGTTAAAACTTTTAAACGGAACATTATGAAAGCGATAGAAACAACAGGTAGAATTGACAAAAGGGGACTTTTACGCCTTGATAATCCTTTACGAACACGAGAAAAGAAAGTTAGGGTAATTATTTTAATGCAAGAAGAAAATGAATTGGACAATGAAAAGTTATGGTTGACTTTTATTTCCAACAATCCGGCATTTGATTTTCTTAAAGACGAAGAAGAAGATATTTATTCTCTTAAAGATGGGAAATCTTTCAATGACTAAAAATAAAGTAGTTTTAGTTCCGTTTCCGTTTGACGATTTTTCTACAATAAAAGTCAGGCCTGCAGTTTGTTTGACGAACACAATTGGAAAATATAATCACATAGTAATTGCTTTTATTTCAAGCA
>CBDUSJ010000263.1:0-4470 GCA_965369845.1 uncultured bacterium
CGCCGTTGTGGTCTATCATCATATCGGGGTGCATGCTGTAACCACCGAGGTTTGTAATGTTGAGCGGCTCGGTCCATTGCTGTGCAAAGAGGGAGAGAGAGAAAAGAAGAAGAATAATAAATAGTGAATAGCGAATAGTGAATAGTGAATAAGGGATGTTGAATGTCGAATCAATCTACGGTATTCAGAAAGTTTTTGGGAAGGTGTATATATGCTGGATGTGGAAGCTGTTTTCATTTTATTCTTATTTTGTTTGTTTTTACGGTTTGGATAATTTCGATAAAAATAGATATTAATTCATTATTTTCTTTGTTTGTTAGTTTAATTTTTTCAGTTGGTTTTCTTAAAGGATTTATTTTTTTTTAATTTAAAATTCAAAATTTACAAAACTATACTGCTTAACACTTATTAACATCTAAAAAAATTCAATTCCTAAAGGATTTTTAAAAAATAGTTCCGTTATGGACGAAATGTTTATAGAAAAATGCGTCCACATAAATATAGCTTCGTAGGTGCGAAATATTCATCAAAACATTAATATCGTTAAATATCCTTTTTTAATATAAGCTTTTTATAATTTTTATCCAGCCATAAATTTATCAGCGATCTGAAATCTTTATATTCAGCCGGTGAAATATCTTTTTTATAAAATTCTAATTTTCTGACAATTTTAATTTTATTGCCTTTCGGAAGGAATCCGATTTTTACCACTCCCACTTTATTTTTTATTGCCACATTATCTTTTTTGTTCACAATCTGAAAACCCTCCGGAATTTCAAAACTAAATTCATAGAATTCTGATATCTGCACAGGTATTTCAAGAACAGCCTCGCGTTTTGAAGAGAGATAACTCATTCGCCAGTCTTCAAAACCATTTTTAAAAACCGGAAGATCGAAGCAATAATATCCCGATTTTTCTTTAAAAGGATTATCTTTTTCGACAGTAAATAAAATTTCCGTTACAGCATCGTTTGATTTTTCAATAGTAAAATCTTTAACAGCGCCCGAACCGATGCCACCTGAGAGTAAACTTTTGATTTTATCTTTATCTGTCGAAATAAGCAAGTAAGGATTACATGCATCAAAAAGTTGCAAATTGATTTTTCCTGTAAGCAGGGTGTCATTCAGGATTATAAACTCACCCCGGTAATCGGAAATATTTTTTCCTCCTGCAATTTCAACAGGCATCATCGGACGGTTTTTATAAAGAGGAATTATTGTAAAATCTGCAAGATCGTACTTCATGTTGTGCTCCGGAATTTCAGTAGCCGAAATATAAAACTGTCCGTACTTCTTGGTGTTAACTTCAATTAGAACATCGTGAAAAATAAAAAGGTCGCCGATATTTTTATCAAAAAATTGTGTCGGCACAGAAAATACGGGAACGGCATTTATCGCGGCTTTTTTCAACAAGGCTGACAGGAGAATGGATTTTTCAAGTTGCGTGCCTCCGTTGCTTTTCCGGATTTCCACCGGAGTTCTTGCCCTGAAATCCGCATACCGCAGAGGTATATGTTCATAAGCAATTTCTTTGACAACAATTTTCTGCAACTTCATCATAATATCAAGTTCATCGTTTGTTTCCGCTACAATTTTATCAACCATTGTTTCCATCTCATTGTCAAGTTCCAGGTCGAATGCTTCCTGATCGGTTACCCATTTGTAAACTTCTTCCATATTTTGTGCGGTACTGAATAACAGTCTTGGTACCGGTTTATGATGTTCCCCTGTGAATCTTTCCTTCGAAGAAGCATCATGTCCGGAGAAATTCCAGCGGTAAACGTCCCGGTTGTTTTCACTGGTTATTTCCGGGGCAGTACGAAGGTCTAACATTTTATAATGAAGCTCTTTCCCGGAAGGTACATTTACAATAATCTCCATTTCGCTTATCGGGGAGGATTCTTCAATTAAGTCATTCCCCATCATCGCCGGCAGGTATCCTTTGTTTGTTTCAATTGAATAATCAAGATAAATTGTAGCGCCGCGTTCGAGGGCAGTATGAGTTACAACCATTTCGCGGAGATGGTTGAATGCTACGCTGTTTGCCGAAAATCGCGGCAAAACTTCGTTAAAAGCATTTTCGGGCGTATTAACTTTTTTCCCATCAGCCATAATTGTATATGCTTTATTTATCTCCAATTTCTGAAACTGCGGATTGAAAATTATAAAGGTTTCGCCATACAAACGGTTAAAAGAATAATAACTCAGTAGTTTGAGTTTTTTTATGTAGTGAAAATCCATACTTCCATCCTCATTCAGCGTATATTCTTTTGTTATCTTTTCAAAAATGGCGTCCGCATTTTCCGGTTGAGAATAAAGATCAAGGGTGATAATTAGAAAGACTGCTATTATAAAAAACTTTTGTATTTGTTTCATTTTAATAAATATTTTAGGTTTAAAATTTTTCCAGAATTAGCGGTGTTTCATCCATTTCCTTTTGGGCTTTTACAGCATCTCTGACAGAATTCCAGTCGTCCGGTTCGTAAATTCTTTTATAAAGAACGATCCGTTGAGTTAATTCAATCTGTGCTCCTTTCTGCGAATACCCTCCGCTGTACGATGCAACGTCTCCTTCAAGAACGGTATTTTCTTCATCGGTTAACTTATATCCTTCGGGAATGTTGATGGTTTCGTTAAACTCCACAAGCCTGCTGCAACGATCGCGGAAATTATATTTCCTTTCCTCAAGATTAGTGTCTATCCAGATATGCGGCATACCACGGCGAAAAACATCTCTCGCAAGAAGTGGAATAAAAATTATTTCTTTGTCGCCTGTGAAAGCATAATCAGGGATTTTGTATTTGATCTTTATTTTTATCGGAGCGGCCATATAGTCGATGGGATCATCACCATAATCCATTTCAAGAATTTCAGCCTGAGGCGATATTCTCAGCAATTCTCTTTCAAGTGTGTTTTCCCATTTGCTTCTCCAATTCCGTGTAAACATTCCCCTTATCGAAGCATCGGTCTGGCCTTCTGCGGATAAAGTGAGTTCACCTTCAAGAGTTCCGTTTTCCTGTAAAGTTGAATTAGCTGTGATTCTCAGATAATGATTTTCCGGTGGCGATAAAGGAGTTATTTTCAGGTCGGCGCCTTCCGGCACGCCCATCAGGTAATTCTGTTGTTGTTCGGCGCTCGACCACAATTCGCGAAGAAAAGGAACCCAGGTTGGGTCGAGAAGGTGGTATTTTCCATCTGAAAGTTTCACAATTGTAATGCTGTGATTAAACTGGTCGGCGGGAATATCCTCGATCCTTGAGCCGGCCATAGTCATTGCGGGATATGATTCGAAACCGGCGGCCCTGAGGAATGCCACAAGCAAACTTGCCTTGTCTTTACAAACGCCACATCTGTCGGTGAAATTCATTTCGGCGCTATGAAGTGTAAATCCTTCACCCGGCCCCATCGAAATTCCGGAATACCGCATATTGTCGGCAACCCAGTGTGTCAGGATGCTGATGCTGTCTGTTTCGTCTTTTGCATCCTTTAAAAGTTCGTTAACCATGGCGCTAACTTCGGGGGTACTCTCGAAGCTGCCGTAATCTTCGTTCACACCATAAAACCACAATGATTTTGCTTCCCAGTCGGGGCTTGTCGAAAGTAAAAGTTTCGGGGCAACATCCGTAGTGGCAACCATGTTCGGTTCTCTTTCAAAAGGTTTAATATCTTTTTTTGAAAAAGTGTAAATATGTTTTTCACCTTCAAAACGCAATGAGCTTGTACACTCGCCATGGTAAAATTCAAACTGCATGGGTTTATCCGCAGGAACAACAACGCGGTAAACTTTTTCAAGTATCGGCTCGCTGCTCCAAAAAGGGATAATATCATAAAAATGTCCTCTCATAGGCGGAATATATTTTTCCTCATCATCGCCAGCGAGCAAAGCATAAGTGAAGCCTTTTTTAAATAATTTTACTTCAACGGCATCTCCCGGTTCAAGTCGTCCCACCTCAATCATTTTTTCTCGCGCACCCCAGTATATCCAACGTGCCGGCGCCGGATAGTCAATTATTTTTTCAATATCAAGTTCCTCGATTGCGCCATCTTTACGGTAAATTTTCACTTCCCTTATTTCAACATAAGCCGAAAGGGGATCGTAACCGTACTTCACCACACGCCAGTTGATAGCCCCGGCAGGTTGCAAAATCTTCACCAACTGGTGGGTGTAATAATAGCTGAGTCCTGTTTCCTGCACATTAACGTGCGTGCTGTCGAAAATGTACAAAACGTTACTACCCGGATAATCGTCCGCAGTTCCGGAATTTCTGATCAGCTCGGTTAGCGGATCGGCAGTTAACAATGTGGCATTTAAAAAAAATGCCAGTAAAATGAATAATTTTCGTGTCATTGGTATTTTATTTAGTATAAAAAAATTTTGCCCGTAAAAGTACAGAAAAATTTATGTATGAAATTTTTTTATTTTAAAAGGGCTAAATATGGCTAAATTTTCTTTTTATGTGCTGTTTAAAT
>CBDUSJ010000264.1:0-4456 GCA_965369845.1 uncultured bacterium
CTCAATCTTGGCGTGGTGAGCTTTTGTCAGCCGGATGGTCTTGCCGAGAAATTGCTCATAAACGCTTCCGAGAATATCGGCAGGCATTACGGAAAACTCGTATTCGCAATTCGGGTAATAAAGTTCTTTAATAATATTTTTCATTACCTTATTATCCACCGTGAGTGTAGGTGTGATTTTGTCTTGTATAAAGTCAAACAATCCCGAATTGTACTTGTCGTCTGCCATGCGGTAAAGAGCAAACAGGTTTTGGTAAATGTCGCCTTTTTCTGTTGCTCTTTTCAGTTCGCCATATTGCTCAACTCCCCTGTCCTCACACATGCGAAGGAAGATGATACGGTCGATAATTTTCTGAACGGCATAGTTGATTTCATCCTCATCGAGCGATTTGTTTCGCAAAGCGATTGTAGTTGCCAGGTAGGTACGCCATTGCTCGATGGATTTCAGAAATTCAACATCAACGGTTGCCGTTCCTTTCCTTCTGGTATCGCTTTGGACGTATTTATCGAAACGGCCTTTGGGCAAATTCTCTTTAGCAAAAACATCCCAAAGGAAATCGAACTCGTCAAGATATTGGTCGTAGGTGATATATTTTATTCGGGCTACCGATGCTTTGTCTGTCGGCTTGGGCTTTTTGGTGCAGTCGTAAATGGAAAATTCCTCAAAGTCGGTAACGATTGAAATCGGCACTTTAGCACTCCACCCATAACGCCTCACCTGGTATGCCGGGGCAATGTCGCTTTTGATGTTAACGGCCGGCTTTTTTGCATCAACAAAAAATTTTCGCTGACCGAAAAGCGTAAAACCATAGTCGGGAGCTTTGGTGCTACTGCCTACTTTTACCTTATCCTCATGAATCACCTCCCGGTATGCTTCGGCGTATCCCTGCTCGTTGTCCATGTCCCAGCCGAGCGCTTTAAAAAACGGGTTGATATAGTCCACCCGTGTTTGATGCTCGTTGTAGCCATTCCGTTTGTATTCTTCAACGTGTTCGCTAAATCGTTCAATTAGTTGTGCTATTTTTTTATAAGCTTCTTCCTTGTTTGTTTTCATTTTTCAATTAATTATTGCTTTTCTAATTATTTCTCAAGCATTACACTCAACGATTCGCGTGTAGTTTTCAGTTGCCGGTTTTAAATCAATTTCCATTAAATTTACCAAAATTTTATTAAATACATAAACGTTGAAACCCGTGTTATCACGGCAATTGAAGTTACACGCTGTTATACACCGGCGTTTCTTGTTTCTATCAGTTATGTTGTAAATTATCCCGGTCATATTAAACTTATCATTTATGTTACATTTTTTGTCTTTTATTTATTACCTGTATCTTGTCATTTTTTTTTAAATGGGTTGGCTATATTTATATTAACTTTTCCCCTGTAAGCATTCTGCTATAATTATTAACTCTGTTTAAAAGGTTTACAAATATACCAACATTACTTTTGAATTCATAATGAGGGTTTAAAAAAGATAAGTAAACATCTTCATATTGTAAAAATTGCTTCATGAAATCTTTATCCTCAAAAATAATTTTCAAGTGGCCTGTTTGTTTTTGTATTATTAATTGCATTAAATAAATGTCAATAACCTGTTGGTTATTCCCTTTCCAAAGTGCCTCTTTATACAAAAATTCATCTTCAATTTCATAAGCTAAAGAGTATTGCTCATTCCATACATAAACAGAAGCAATAACTGCGAATACAATAGAACGAATATTTAATAACTCTTTTAATTCATCCATAGAAAGATTTTTGTCGGATGCGTCAATTACCCACCAATGATTATGTGAAATTTTTGCCTGTTCTAATGCAATTTCCTTATTTGTAACGGTTTGTAATGCTTCAATACAAATTTCAACGGAATCTTGATTTTCTCGTGACATATTTTTTAAATTTTTGTTTTGAATTTTTTTTTAATTGCCTTTTGCTTTCCAAACTAATAGTAGAACTATCGCATGGTATTAGTTATGTTTTGAAATTGATTTTATTTTGTCCTTTTTCCGTTTGTGCATAACGTTATAGTGTTTTATTAATCGACCACCCAAAAGTAAAAAAAGAAATTTACACGAAAAGAAAATATGTGAAAATATCAGAAAAAAAACAATTAGTGGGATGATTAATAAAACTATGATGGACGATGCTACAGGGCTATTGGCATTATTTGAAAGGCATTATGGTTTTTTTGGCTTGTTGTTCCTGAATTGTATTTCCCGGATAACGACCATGCTATAAATCTTTGTGTTTTGGTGAATCACGGTAATTTTAATTTTTCATTTAGATATTTAGCGTATTTCTCAATATTTTCAATTTGTTTTCTTCTTAAGGTTATACATAACAGTTTGCAATGAAGATGAAGCGGGTTGCGCGTGATTCCGTGTTAAACCGAAATAAGATTTAAACGGACGGAAAATGCTCTATATCACCAGTTCACCGCTTTTTTCTATATTGAGTGTTGAACGTATGTGCTTTTTTCTTTGAAGTTTTAAGACTTTTTCTCCTCTCTTTGGCTGTGCTTAAAGCCCTGCTGCCAAAAGGCAGGCGATTGTGAGAAGCAAGTTTTTTTTCATAAGATTTTTGTTTAAACATTATTTTTTAATATTTCAAATAACAAGAAAATCTATTTTAATAAAAGTGCATTTCTTTGATATATTCATATACACCCGGATAAAGCATATACCTGATGTCTTTACCCGATTGAATTGCTTTTCTGATAAAGCTTGAAGATATTTGCATCAGGGGAGCTTCAAAAACCTTAATTGACGGATAATCCTCCAATTCATGCCTTTCAAAACCAGGCCTTCGATAAACATATATTTTATACTGAACTAAAATTTCTTTATAATTTTTCCATTTATAAAAACTTTGTAAACTATCTGAACCTGCAATTAAAATAAACTTATACTTCGGGTATTTTTCGCTAAGGTATGTTAAAGTATCGATAGTGTATGACGGGCGTGGCATTTTGAATTCTATATCGCAGGCACGGAAGTCGGGGTTGTCGTCTGTTGCAGTTTTAACAAGCATCAGCCTGTGATGATCGGCCAACAGCGATTTCTTTTTCTTCAAAGGATTTTGAGGAGAAATTACAAACCATATATTTTCAATATCGGTGAATTCTTTCATATAATTTGCAATTATCAAATGGCCTATGTGAATAGGGTTGAATGACCCGAAAAACAGGCCTATCTTCTTGTTACTTTCCAATTTAGATTTACTCATTCCGGAAATTTAATGTTTTAGATGCAAAAATAGAAAATAATCAAAACATGAAAATCCGTATTTGTTTTGTAAAATTGCCGTTGAATTTTTTAACTTGCGCGCCAAAGAAAAGAAATTTAAAACGAAGCGAAGCAAGTCCGTATGGATGCCAAAAATTTGAAGTGCCTAAAGTTGAGTCCACTCCGAAAATACATTTATTTGAAATTGTTGAAAAAAAGCTGCCACAGATTGCACTGATTATCACAGATTTAATTTTTATATTAATCTGTGAATCTGTGGCTAATTTCATTTTTACAACTTTTCGGAGTGGACTCAAAGTTGTAGCCAAATAAAAAAACGAATCCAGTAAAATATTTACAAGCAAATGTCGATTGTTGTTCCATTATTCGTTTACTTTGCAGCATGGAAAAGAAAAGGCAATTAATATATTTCAAAAATTATTATAAAGATTTCTTTGACCAACAAACTGAAAGATTAAAGGACAAGATTGACTACGTACTTTATTTGGTAACTATTGCGGACAGAATTCCGAAAAAGTTTTTTCAATATATGGGAGGAACAGATGGACTGTTTGAAATTAGGATAGAGTTTGAAAGTAATATTTATAGAATATTCTGTTGCTTTGACGAAGGTAAAGTTGTTGTTCTTTTCAATAGGTTTCAAAAAAAATCAGGAAAGACACCCAAAAAAGAAATAGAGAAAGCATTAAAAATAAAGAACGAATATTTTGAATTAAAAAAAGTAGGGAAAAATGAATAATATAACAACATTTGAGGATCATCTTGACCAACGCTATGGTATTCTTGGGACAGTAAAACGGACAGAATTTGAAATAAAAGCCAAAGCATTTGCCATTGGAGAAATAATTAGGGAGACACGGAAAGAAGCGCAAATGACACAAGAACAATTGGCTAACAAAACAGGGACAAAAAAAAGTTTTATTTCAAGAATTGAGAATGGGCATAGTGATATTCAATTATCGACATTATACAGACTGATTGAAATTGGTTTTGGAAAACAATTAGATTTATCAATAAGCTGAAATAAAATAATAACCGGCTACAACAAAGGCTATATTTAATGCGGGTTTAATCGTAAATTGAAAGATTATGCAAGTAAATAATTTGTGGTAAAATGAAAGTGAAATACAATAAAATCCGGCACTAAACATATCCAAAACGTTAAAAATTGTAACTGCTTAAAATTTCACTTAATTCCAAACTTTAGCGCACTTT
>CBDUSJ010000265.1:0-4437 GCA_965369845.1 uncultured bacterium
TTATTTATTACGGGTGACCAATTTTTTCGGGTAATTTTTAGCAAGTGCGGTTAAGCTATTATTAAGGAATATGCTATAACTAGTGCTTGCCAGAAAACGCCAATTTCTTCGTTATGCTCGTTCATAAAACCAATCATCCGTACGGACTCATCGTTTTCTGAACTTCGCATTCCGATAGTTATCGGAACGAACTTGACGTTTTCTGACTAAGCACTCCAAAATATTGAGTTTTCGTGCGAACACTAAATACCTAAAACAAATACAATTCTAATTAATACAATAATTAAAATCACTAAAATTAGTGGAGTTTTTTGCAAAATAAAACTATTATTTGTTCTTTTAAATTTTATCGGTAAGCCATAATTACGAGCAGCATAAATTGTTAAAATAATGATAAATATACAAAGAAAAGTATATATGTCGTAAAAAGAAAATAAATTATGATGAGGCATCTTAAGTAAAAAAATTATAGCATTCCCTATCAAAGCCGGATACAATATTTGTATATTCAAATATTTTACAAGGTCAGGTTCTTGAATTTCGTTAAAATATGGATTCAATGAAAGTATAACATTCCTTACCGAATGTCTTCCAATTATAATCAAAGCAGAAAAAGCAATTGCTGCAAATAATATTTTAATCATTAAAGGAACGGAAAAATAATTAAAAACAACTCCAATACCGAAATAATAAACCACACCAACTATAATATTGCCGAAAAAATAAGTAAAAGAAATAAAATATGCCCAGAGAAAAAACATCTTATCATGACTCGTTGATTTTATTACCCTTCTATAAATTCTTTCGGAAAATATTCCAATCAGCAATGAAAATGAGATACCAAAAAAGAATATAATAAAAACCAAATCATCAGTCCATTGTTCTTCTGTAATATTTAATAGAAAACCAAAATAATACAAAACACCGGTAAAACCATAAATTCTGGCAAGTATTAAAGAAAAAATATTAGTAAGTAAAATAACCGAATAATAAGCCAATAAAAAATATACAACCGAGTTGAATGTTACTATCCAGTATTTTTCTTTTATTTCTCTTTTCAATTAAACGTTTTTTGAAATAATTAAACGCAAACTCAATATTATACTCACAAATTGTATAACTTTGTTTTTCTACGTTTTAGAATAATTTATTTATATAAAAATGATATCTTAACCTAATTTGGTCAGGGAAAAACCTACCTGATGGCAGATGGTTGGAGTGTTATAATATTAAAAGTCAGGGCTTGATTTTAAACCAAGCCCTGACTATCCGGAATATTTACTCTTCTTGTTTCTTTACAACAAACAATTTTTTAGCTCCATAAATTGCACCCAAACCAAGCAGAATGAATAAACCGCTTCCTATTGGCGCACCGCCACCGGGAACATTACCATTTGTGCCATGGCCAGGTGGAGGAGGCGGAGGATCATCTGCTTTTACAGTTGTGCTAACCAATGTTGCACCAGTTATCATTAAACTTAAAACTAATAATTTAATATAATTTTTCATTTGTTTATTTTTTGGGAATTAGAGATTGGAAATTCAGGAGTGTTCCAATCTCTAATTTCATTATATTATCAGACCTACGAAGTTTTAAACTTCTTATAAATTTTCTTTCATCCATAAGCTACGCCGAGACCAAGAAGAATAAACAAGCCACTCCCTATTGGTGCTCCACCGCCGGGAGGTTGATTTCCCGACTCTCCATGTTCTGTAGGAGGCGGCGGAGGATCGGTTTGAGCATTAATACTTGATGATATCAAAGTTGCTCCCGTGATTAATAAACCTATTGTAAATATTTTAAATTTGGTTTTCATAATTATATATTTTTGAAACCTGTCAGGTTTATTTATTAATTTAATTAATATATATTTTCCCGTTAATAATCTTTTTAGCGGAAATTATTTTTACAATATAAAAACCTTTCGGAAGATCAAGATTTATTGTATTCGCCTGGCCGGAATATTGTTTTTCCATCACCGGCTTGCCAAGCATATCAAAAATCTGTATTGTGCCATTATTTAATTCTTTATCAACAATATAAAGTTTGTTGTCGTAAACATAAAAACGTAAATTATCGGCTTGTACTTGGTCCTCAATTCCGCTTACTCCATTTATGTGAAGTACGAAACGTTCGGGCTCATCGTCGGGATTTGAAGTAACTGTATATTCCGTTGTAGTTTTCATCTCTGTCGTTGTGCCGGTTTTCAGGTCTTCGAGATGGATTTGTACTGTTTCCCAAAATGTGTTTTCCTTAAGAGATATCACATATTCGCCTGATGCCCCAACTTCCAATCCTAACGGAACAAGTACTTCCTCATCGGAATGGGGCAAAACATTAATTGACAAAACCACATCAGGTAGTATTGAATAAAATTGTGGCGCATCTTTGATGCCATAAAGTTTATAAGCATCAAATTGGTTATCAAAACCGTTGCTTGCACCATTTTTAAAATTAATATAAGTTTCATCATCATAATTATTTCCTGCAACTTTCAATACGAAAAGGTCGGGGACCGATTCTATTGATTTGTAATAATTTTGTGTGCCGTGTGTTCGTGATGCCTGTGGAATTGTTAACGAGGGCGACGCTGCATTTGCTTTTACAAAAAAGCCCTGCATTGAAGGAATAATTCCACCGGTTAAACTCCCGGAAGTACCGTTCCAGCTTTTGTACTGCCCGGCAGTTCCATCGTAAACATAAACAGTTCCATCAACATGAACACGGCACCATGCACCCAAATCCCAGTCTATTGACGAAGGATAAGGGTTGCCAATAAGGTTCCATCCATTTCCTTTCCCTGTTGTATAAGTTAGCGCCGGAATACCTGAGCCGGAAGATTTATCGCCATAATTTAACGATCCTGAAAAGCTCTTTATAACATTAGCGTTGCATGCTACCATATAACCTTTCCCGACAACAAAATTGATATCGAAGCCGGTATTCCAGGCACCTGCATTATCTTTTGAATTGACCCAGTAATTGTTGGTTTCGTCCCAGAAATATAAATCATCATTGTTAGTAGGGGGATCAGCAACAAATTCGGTTTGCACAGGCTGCGAAATTATGGGTGAAGAAAGAAAATGCCAACCGGCAGCTCCTACGTATTGTGGTATATATCGTTCGACTGTAGCAGTATCATTTACTGTTAAATAACCGTTATCAATTAATGAGCCATCACCGGTAGCGCCTGATTGCACTATAATATTATTACAAGTAGCAGAATTATTTATTGTTGGGTAATTTGTAAGGCATGAATTAATTGTAACATTTGAGTATTCGAACGGCACAAGTCCGTCGTCCCAGTTTGTCCCTGTATGCCAATCATTATCGGTAGCACCTGTCCATAACCCATGTGTGCCAAAGCTACCTTCTTGAATCGCAAAATCATCAATGAGCCAAAAACGGTCTTGTACCATGTTTATCTCCCACCAAAAAACAATATTGGAAGCGCCATCAGCCCATGATGAAATATCATACTGTTTCCAACCCTTGTCCCATGATGGATTTAGATGATACCAATGCTCAAGTAATATTTCTGTTGTCCCTCCATCAGGACTTCCGTAAAAGTAACCATCCTGCCATTGGTTTGGATACCAAGCTTCCCAATGTGTGAAAAACTTAACATGGATATCGGTTTTGCCTGTACCGGAAAACCGTGGTGTGTATAATAGTCCATTTCCATTATCGCTATCTTCCACTAGTGCGCAATAACCTGCACCACCTTCCACTTCGAACAATTTCCAAATCCCATCGCCATCTTCTACCCAGCATGTCGGCCATTCCACGCCCGAATTAAAATCCTGGGAATAAGGGATGTTAATGGGTGGACATGGTGTATGGAATGTGTTTGGACCAACCCTATTGCTATAAAAATCGCCGCCACAATCGGAACGGATATACCAATCGTAGGTTGTGGTGGCCGGTAAGCTTGTCAGAGGATATGGATTTTCAAAGGTGCTGATAACTGTTCCGTTTCCGGGAATAAATCCAGTCAGGCCCCACTCAATCTCCCATATACCTGCTGTCCCGTTTGCTGTCCATCCAAGGTCAGCAGAACTATCGGTAATGTTTACCGCAGTTTGGTTTGATGGGGCCGCACATACCGGAACGGCATCAATGCTTATGTCATCTAAATATACGTGTTCCAAATTATCACCATAATAATGGAAACCGATATAAACAGTTTGGTAGCAATAATTGCCGATATATACAGTTGTCTCCTGCCATTCGGTATTTGAAAGGGGAACAGCCGTCCAAGTAAAATCATTTGGGTCGGTGGTTGTGGCAATGCCCCATTCCAGCAATTCAATATCTGTATTTTCTTTTCTTGTCCAGAATGTAAGTTGGCCATAATCATAGTCGATTATAAGTTGCCCGGTAAACAAATACTGGTTATAATCAGATGAACTTGAACTGGAACTGAACCTTGCCGA
>CBDUSJ010000266.1:0-4428 GCA_965369845.1 uncultured bacterium
CCAACAGACTGTTATGTTGATGTTTACGATTAATATGTTGCAAGTTGGGTTAAAGGATTTCACATATTAGCGACACTCAAAAATAAAATCGCGTAGCGATGAAAATATGGTAAAAATAAAAACAGCTAATAATGAAATCGTACTTTTTGTTTTAATAATTAAATTAAAAATTCATAAATAATTTTTACAAATGTTTTGTAATTGCCTGATTTTCTTAAATATAAATAAAACAGTACAAATAGGAACGATTTATAGGAACACGGATAACACGGATCATGTTGATAATCACGGATAATATATCAGTGAAAATCTGAGAAATCTGTGGCTTGATGAAAATACAAAAGATACTGCCACAGATTACACTGATTAACACAGATTTATTTTTCAGTGAAAATCTGTTAAATCCGTGTTATCCGTGTTCGATTCTTAAAATAATTACTTAGCAGAAATGTAAACTACTATATAAAAAATGCCGTATTTTTGTATAAAAAATTATAAATGAGATAAAATTGGAAATGCCTAAAAAATTCTATTACAAATGCACAAACTGCGGCAGGACTTATCCTGAAGATGAGTTGATCTATCTTTGCCCGCATTGCTCAAAGTCGAACCAGCCGGGCTTGCCTCCGAAAGGTGTGCTGAAAATATTTTATGATTACGAAAAAATTGTCAGTTCTTTTGGCGAAAAGAATTTGTTTAACGAGCTTAATAACAAAAAATTCTCCGATATTTTGCCTGTAAAAACAACTTCAAGTTTATCGCCCTTAAGAATTGGCGGCACACCACTTTATAAAATTTCTGTCCTTGAGGGGAAAAACTTGCTATCCGAACTTTATTTTAAAGACGATTCACAAAATCCTACATTTTCATTTAAAGACAGGGCATCGAGCCTGGTTTCGGCAATGGCGAAAGAAAACAACATTTCAACAATAATTGCTGCCTCCACAGGAAACGCCGGCTCCTCCCTCGCGGGGATATGCGCATCTCAAAAACAGTCGGCGGTAATTATCGTTCCTGCTTCGGCGCCAGTGGCAAAGCTTAGCCAGATTTTAATGTACGGAGCGCAGATAGTCCCGGTGAACGGCAACTACGATCAGGCTTTTGACCTTAGCGTTCAGCTAACAAAAAAGTACGGATTTTATAATCGTAACACTGCATTTAATCCTTTGACAATCGAAGGGAAAAAAACTGTTTCTTTTGAAATATTCGAACAGCTAAATCAAAAAATCCCTGACAGGATCTTTGTGCCGGTTGGCGATGGCGTGATAATTTCGGGGGTTTACAAAGGATTTGAAGATTTGTCGCATTTGGGCATCATCAAAAAAATCCCTGAAATTATCGGCGTTCAGGCCGAAGGAAGCAGTAATTTTGCAAGGAATGATCCGGCATCAAAATTTGTAATTTATCCCGGACACACCATAGCCGATTCTATCTCGGTGGAAACGCCACGCAACTTTTTTATGGCAAAGGATTTTATTCGAAAATATAATGGAAAAACAATAATTGTATCCGATAAAGAAATTAAAGATGCTTCATCAATTCTTTCACGAAACACGGGAATATTCTCCGAACCGGCGGCGGTAGCGGCATTTGCAGGATTTTTACAAATGTTAAATTCCGGTAAAATTTTACACGATACAACAAACGTAATATTACTTACAGGCTCAGGACTAAAAGACCTTGAGGCTGTTAAAGAAATGTGCTCTGTACCCAAACCCGTAGAACCTAAGATGGAAAATATCGAGAAATTTCTTAAATTATAAAATGATAAAATTTACATTAAATAACAAACCGGTAATTTATAAAGGCGAGCAAAACCTTATCCTTCTGAAATATCTCAGGAATATTGAGGGTATCATTTCTGTGAAGGATGGTTGTTCGGGGCAGGCTGCATGTGGCGCTTGTATGGTTGAGATTGATGGAA
The DNA here is from genome assembly GCA_965369845.1 of uncultured bacterium. Lineage (GTDB taxonomy): Bacteria > Bacteroidota > Bacteroidia > Bacteroidales > 4484-276 > CBDUSJ01. The sequence continues at coordinate 1,925 of CBDUSJ010000266.1, forward strand.
AAGCACGCCTGTCGTGTGTTACAAAAATGAAATCTCTCGAAGGAAAAAATGTCGTTACCACCGAAGGAATTCCCGAAAATGTACGGGATATTATTGCAAAAGCATTCGTAAAAAAAGGCGCTGTGCAATGTGGTTTTTGCACTCCGGGAATAATTATGAGGACTAAAGTTTTGTTTCAGGAAAATCCTGACGCAACCCGGGATGAAATAGCAAAAGTGCTACGGTCAAACCTTTGCCGTTGTACCGGCTATATTAAAATTATCGATTCTATCGAACTGGCGCTCGAAACATTACGAAACAAAAAAACTATCGAACTAAATTCAAGAAATGGGAAAATAGGTTCGACCTATCAAAAATACCAGGCTTATGAAACAGCAATTGGGAAAAGGCCTTTTGTAAACGATTTGAAGTTCGAAGGTTTGTTGTTTGCAGCTTTAAAATTCAGCGACCATCCAAAAGCAAAGATCAAAAGAATCGATATTTCCGAAGCTGAAAAAATTAAAGGTGTTAAAAAGATTTTCACTGCCGGGGATATTCCGGGTCAAAAAAAAACCGGGCTTATCTTCAACGACTGGCCATTGATGATTGATACAGGAGAAACCACTCACTGCATCAGCGACGTAATTGCCGGAGTGGTAGCCGAAACGGAAGACCTGGCAAGGAAAGCTGCTGACTTAATTTTTGTAGAATATGAAATTCTGCAAGCCGTAACAAATTCCTTCGACGCTTTGAATTACGGCTCATCAAAAGTTCATGCCGGCAGGTCGAACCTTCTCGAAAAATGTGTAATTAAAAGAGGTGAACCCGACAAAACCTTTTCAACATCATCATTTTTTGCTGAAGGCAGCTTCGAGACACAACGAATTGAACACGCATTTCTTGAACCGGAATCGGGGGTTGCTCTGCCAAAAGATGGCGGAATTCAACTTTACAGTCAGGGACAGGGCATTTACGTTGACCGCAGGCAGGTTTCACAAATTCTAAATCTTCCCGAAGAAAATGTTGAAATCGTACAGGTTCAGAGTGGCGGCGGATTTGGAGGAAAAGAAGACCTGACGGTTCAGGGGCATGTAAGTTTGTTTGCCTTTCTACTTCAGAAACCGGTAAAACTAACGCTGAGCAGAGAGGAATCAATCAGAATGCATCCGAAACGACACCCTGTCTGGATGGATATGAAAATTGCCTGTAACAAAAATGGAAAACTGACAGCCCTAAAATTGAGAGCTGTCGGCGATACCGGTGCTTATGCTTCGGTAGGGACAAAAGTGATGGAGCGTGTTGCAGGCCATGCCACCGGAGCTTATTATGTTCCTGATGTTGATATCGAAGCAAAAACCGTTTATACCAACAATATTCCCTGTGGGGCAATGCGCGGATTTGGCGTCAACCAGGTAACCTTTGCCCTCGAAAGCCTTATTGACGAGCTATGCGAAAAAGGTAATTTCGACAGGTGGAAATTTCGTTATGATAATGCCCTGACCAAAGGCCTGATGACAGCAACCGGTCAGATTCTTGAAGGAGGCGTCGGCATCAGGAAAACTCTCGAAGCCGTAAAAAACGAATTTTACAATGCTAAGTTTGCCGGACTTGCCTGCGGAATTAAAAACTCAGGAGTGGGTAACGGAATGCCTGATGAAAGTTTTGTAAAAATTGAAATTATTTCTCCTGATAAAATTATTATTTCCCATGGATGGACAGAGATGGGACAGGGAGTTCATAACATGGCTATCCAGACTTTCTGTGAGGAAACAGGAATATCGCCTGAAATCGTTGAAGTTAAAGTTGAAACATCGGCTAATTTGATTACCGGGATGACAACTTCCTCGCGGGCAACCGCCCTTGTTGGAAATGCAATAATTGACGCATGTAAAAAATTTAAGACAGACCTTTCGGAAAACTTACTCAAACAACTTGCCGGCAAAACATATTTAGGAAAGTTTGTTTGTGACTGGACAACTAAACCAGGGACAAAAACCGGAAAAGTGATAACTCATTTTGCTTATGGCTATGCCACACAACTTGTTGTGCTTAACGAAAACGGAAAAATAGATAAAGTTTATGCGGCTCATGATGCAGGTAAAATAATGAACCCGGGACTTTTTGAAGGCCAGATACAAGGCGCTGTTCACATGGGCCTTGGCTATGCTTTAACAGAAGATCTGCCGATGAAGGACGGCTATCTTGTTAGCGAAAAATTGCGCGACTGTGGCATTCTTAAAGCAAATGAAATGCCGGAGGTTGTGGTAAAAGGAATTGAAGTTAACGATCCGGTCGGGCCTTATGGCGCAAAGGGCATTGGCGAGATAGGCCTCGTTCCCACCGCTGCCGCCGTTGCAAATGCCTTTTATCAATTCGATGGAAAACGCAGATATAAATTACCACTAAAAAGAAAAGTAACTAACCCTGTCCTGAAAATTTAGCGAACGATTTCGGCAATTTAATTTAAGCCGCTATATTGAAGTGAGTTTTTAATTTGTTTTTCAAAACCTTGACCAAACAATCAA
>CBDUSJ010000267.1:0-4402 GCA_965369845.1 uncultured bacterium
TTTGTCACAAAAATTATTTCCAAACTCAATTGTAAATTTATTTATCATCTGATAAGTTGTTTGGCTGTAAGAATATATTTTACTTTTAAAAGGTAAAGGTTTTTTCGTTTTTATAACTGAATTAATCTTAATTTTTTTTGATAAAAAACTCATTTATCCTCACTGCTTAATTGGGTAATTCCATTTGAAACTATATTATACCAATCAATGTGTTTCTCAATATAATCGACTATTCTTGAAATTTCTTTATCTGATAAATTTCTATCTATTTCATCATTTGCAACTTTCTGAATGTCGCTTTTTGAAAGTTGATAAATAACATTTTCCATTATTATAAATTATTTCCCCTTCGACCTTTCCACCACAAGGCCAATCTCTACAAGGCCCGGTGTGTTAAGTTTAGTCATTAGGTTTTCAATCTCTACTTTACAAATACCCGATTCATGAAATTTTATCCCTTTTCGCAGAGGAATATCAAGCTGGTACAAGCCGTCTTTCTCTTTCCCTTTAAATTTTCCATCCCTGTTTTTAAGAAACAAATTATAATCCTTAATTCGTTCTTCACCGGAAGGTGTGGTCATCACAAAATTAATATACAACGATTTTTCGGAAAAATGATTTGTGTGTCTTATCACAAAAATTATATCGTATCCGGCATCATTTTTTTTAACAGGGAAATCAAAAAAAATCGGACTGAACCTGTGCCATGAGCTATTTTTGAAGCGGTGATACTGTGAATATGGTTTGGTGTTATCACAGGAAGGAAAGAATAATCCTGTAAATAAAAATACAAAAATTGCCCTTTTCATGTTCATTTTTATTTTTTTAAAATTGTTCCACCTACTATTAAAATAATAATTACCCATACCAAGGCCCCGAGAAAAGAATAAACAAGTGAGTTTTTTGATTTTATTTTCATAAACGGAAAAAGGAGTAGCCTGACAAATGCGTTTTTATTTTTGATGTAATAAAAAATATCGACACAGATATTCTCAGAACCTTTCTCCCTGAATATTTTGATAAGCCTTTCGGCAATAATTCCGTAAATGCCAAAAATAGCAAGAAAAACAGATAATAATATAAACAAGCCGGATTGTATCGTGGAAGGTGGTCTTTCAGGGATGAATAAAAAAAAGACCAATATCAAAATGCTAAAAAAAATAATGGACAGATAGATAATTTTTTTCATTCTATTTATTATAATTTTGCAAAAATAAATCAAAAATAATTATTGGATGGCAGGTCAGAAATATTATGTCGTTTGGGTAGGGAAGAAACCCGGTGTTTACCGTAGCTGGGCGAAATGTTATGCGCAGGTGAAAAAATTTGAGGGTGCAAAATTCAAATCGTTTTTTACCTTACAACAAGCAGAGGAGGCTTTCAAGGGAAAGATGGCTGACTATATCGGGAAGAAAACACCATTAAAACCTTTAACAAAAGAACAGGAAATTTTAATTGGCAAACCGCTTTTGGAGAGTATTTCTGTGGATGCAGCGTGCAGTGGAAATCCGGGCAAAATGGAATACCGCGGGGTTTATACCAAAAATGGTAAAGAAATATTTCATAACGGGCCTTTTGAAAATAGCACTCAAAATATTGGCGAGTTCCTTGCCATTGTTCACGGACTTGCTTTTTTAAAACAAAAAAAATCATCTCTTCCGTTATATTCCGATTCACTGACGGCAATGAAATGGGTGAAGGCCATAAAGGTTAAAACAAAACTTAAACAAGCCGATAATAACCAAAAAATATTTGAATTGATCGATAGTGCAGTAAAATGGCTTGAAAATAACAGATATGAAAATCGAGTCATAAAATGGAAAACCAAGTACTGGGGCGAGATATCTGCCGATTTCGGTAGGAAATAATAATATCAATTATCAGAATTTAATTATTTTTAAGAGTATTTATTTTTCTTTTTCCGAAAGAATAAACTAATTTTGGTTCTGTAAAATACGGAGATGAATTCTCAATTAATGAATAAAAGCATCAAAGCATTCAGAGGAAAAATATTTCATTATCCGGATCAGGTTAAAACTGAAACGGTTGCATCGGAATATAAATATATAGAAAACGGATATTTACTGGTAAAAAACGGGAGAATTGTTGAAACGGGAGAGTTAAAAAGTTTAAATGATATCCGGAAAAGAACATCAGAAATATATGATTTCAGCGATTGCTTTATATTCCCCGGTTTTATTGATGCACACATCCATTCGGTTCAAACCGGTGTAATTGCCTCTTATGGAAAAGAACTGCTCGGCTGGCTGAAAAATTTTATTTTCCCCAATGAGAGGCATTTTGCAAATAAAGAATATGCTCTGAAACACACTCGTTTTTTTATTGAAGAACTTCTTCGGAACGGAACGACTACTGCCGCTGTTTTTCCTTCAATTCATAAAGAATCTGTTGATGCGCTTTTCGAAATTGCCTGTGATTACAATATGAGAATTATTGCAGGCAAAACATGTATGAACCGTAATGCGCCGGATTATTTAATTGAATCTTCGGAAGAATCATATAAACTTTCCAAATCCCTGATTGAAAAATGGCACGGAAAAGCAAGACTTAATTATGCCCTGACACCTCGTTTTGCAATCACTTCCACGCCAAAAGCCATGGAAGCTGCATCATTTTTATTAAAGGAATTTCAGGATCTTTATGTTCAGACACATATCTCTGAAAACAAAAGGGAGATGACAGTTGTAAATAACGTTTACCCAAAAAATCATCATTACCTTGATGTTTATGATAGCTTTGGGCTGCTAACCAAAAGAACGCTGCTTGCTCACGGGATTTATCTTGAAGATAAAGAATTACAAAGAATTGCGGAAACCGGAGCGTCAATAGTGCATTGCCCGAGTTCTAACCTTTTTCTTGGTAGCGGATTGTTTAGTTTAAGGAAAGTCAGGGAATATGGCATTCCTGTTGCCATAGGAAGTGATATTGGAGCCGGAACAAGTTTCTCGATGTTACAAAACCTAAATGAGGCTTATAAAATTGCCGCTTTGCAGAATATCAATATTAACCCTTTCGAAGCCCTTTATTTGATTACACTCGGCGGAGCAAGAGCCCTTTCTCTTGACAAAATGATAGGAAATTTTGAACCCGGTAAAGAAGCTGATTTTATCGTAATTGACCCCTCGAATATTCCCTTATTAAAATATCGCCTTAATGAAGCCTCATCACTTGAAGAAATACTTTTTGCACTTATTATGCTTGGCGACGAACGAATTATCAAAGCCACAATCCTGATGGGAGAAACAGTTTTCAAACGGGAATAATATTTTTTAAATTTACTGCAGTATTGCCTAATATATCGGTTTGGAAAAGGAAAGTGATTTTCAGTTTGAAGTTGATTTTGTCAATCTGGCAATCGGAATACCGGATATTATGTACGATTGGTTTTCAGTTGTTAGTTATTCACTAAAATTGACGCAGATAAGTTCAACATTCTTTCAAGTTTCCTAATCATAACTACTGTTAATCTTTAATGAGTATCGGGTGTTATACCCAAAATATTCTGCAACGGATTGATTTTATTTAACTTATACATCAATTCTGCTTTTTCTTTCAATATTATCAAAACTAGATAGTTAACTCTATTTTAGGTACTAAAACCGATACTCATATTAAATTATTAACAAATGTAACAATTCTATTAATATTGTCAAGTTAATAATTAAGCTTAAACTAAAACATCTAATTATGGGTACTATAAAAGACAAGTATGTTTATTATATTTTCAATGAATATTTTACGCACATTTCTGATCATCGGCAAGCTCATAAATGAAACATTTGCTAAACGAAATATTATTTATAACTGTTTTAGCAATTATTGCCGATGCTGATGATTTCAATGAAATAGAACAATATCCACAATATCCACAATACTCACAATATTTAATATTCAATAAATATTATCCAACAACAATTCAATAAAAAACGATTTATACAGAAATAAATACCGAATACCATCGGCACGATTGCAAAATTGGGATTATCGGTGGAACGCCGCCTATTTCATTACCATTTGCACAGCAAACAGGGAACATTATTTCGGAAATATTACCAATTGTATTATGCATCTGTCCCATGTAGGCGTTTTAGCAGATGTTTTTTGGTACGAAATTAAAAATCATGCGAAACATGTTGATTTAGATGTGTTTGTTGTAATGCCTAATCATATTCATGGTATTTTGGTTTTAAACAATGATTATAATTTTAATGACAATCGTGGTGACCCAAAACGGGATGATCCAAAACGGGATGATCCAAAACGGGGTGACGCAAAATGGGATGATCCAAAACGGGATGATCCAAAACGGGATGATCCAAAACGTAGAGACAAGGCATGCCTTGTCTCTACAACACCGGATAACCAAACAACACAGGATAAC
>CBDUSJ010000268.1:0-4395 GCA_965369845.1 uncultured bacterium
CTTACAGATGGCGGTACATTCTTAGTAGCAGCACGTTGGGAAGGAGCACAACTCACTCAGTATGACGGATTCTTCCTCACTCACGTTGATATGTTCCCAAGAAGCGATCTTGGAACTGTTTTCACAGTGAAGATATGGAAAGATCCTAATGCAGCTACATTAGTTGTCAGTCAGGCTCTTCCTAATCTAACTCAGAATGAGTGGAACACTATCGAACTCGAAACACCTGTTCAAATTGACGCTACCACAGAACTCTGGATCGGTTACGAATGTGCCGACCAGCCGGCTGGCGATTACCCGGCAGGTTGTGATGCAGGTCCTGCTGTTGCAGGTTTCGGCGATAAGATCTACTTAACCGGTTGGGATAATCTTTCCAACTATGGCCTCGACTATAACTGGAACATTGCCGGTATTATCGGGTTGGCTGCTGATGGCAAGCCATTAGCAAAACCGATTGCCATGAACCAGACTATTAGTAATCCGGACAGTGATTTGGCACAAGGCTTCCTGCCAAAAGCAGAAAATCCTGAATGGGAACTTACAACCCGCGAACTTATTGGATATAATGTTTATATAGATGGTAGTACTGATCCTTTGAATAGTTCATTAATTCAGGAAACAGAGTATATTCATAATGATGTTCCTAATGGGGATCATTTCTATGTGGTTGGTGCTGATTATGAAATATGTGAATCGATGTCAGAACCAGTTTATATTACAGTTACTGAAATTGAAGAACTGGGTAACAACAGCACATCTATCTACCCGAACCCGGCAACTGATATTGTAAATATCGAATCGGGAATGAACATCTCCTACATCAGGATCATGAACAATATCGGACAGATAGTTTACAAAAAATCTGTCGATCAGAAATTCATACAGATCAATACTGCTTCATTCGAAAACGGTATCTACATTATAAAGATAGATACTGCGAATGGAATAGTAATCGAAAAACTGATCATCCAATAATCCTTAATTGGAACATGATAAAAAAGGAAGTCCGAAAGGGCTTCCTTTTTTTTTGAATTTATTTTGGGATTTTCACAAATTTTTGTATATTTGTAAAAACTAAAAAAATGAAATCATGAAAAAAATTATCGCATTTCTTTTCGCTTTGTCAATGGCTACATCAGCTTATTCCTACACATGGAATATCCTGTGTCCGGATTCTATAAATGCAACCAACATTTGTTTTGGAGTAGAGATGCCTTATTGGGTGATTTGTTCGCCGGATGGAATGTATCTTTACAATTACAGCACTTACGAGTGCGAATATTACACTTACGGCGGCTTACCCATTACCGAAGCCGCATATTTCAGTTGGGAGAAAATGCTTGTAGTGATGGGTAACGGAAGCTGGTCGGACGGAATTTATACTTTTGATTTTGAAACACACCAGTTTGAATTTGTGGAATGGTGTATCACGCCCAATTTCCTGAAATACCACGAAGTTTCAGGCACTTATTTTGTCGGGTATGGCGGATGTTTGCTTAAATCAACCGATGGTGTAACATGGACGGATATACCCTTTTTCAACGGGAAATCATGCGTTTGCATGGATTTTTACGGCGAGCATCTTGCAGTGTCGGATGCTAACAATATTTATTGGTCGGACGACAGCGGTAACAGTTGGAACCAGGCTGCAGTCGCACCTATCATCACAGATATAAAGTTTAACAACCTGGGCGGACTTTATGGAATTTTCCCTGATTATTCAAATTCTTCAGGGCTTTGGCGTTCGGAAGATTTTGGGGATACCTGGCAGATTGAATTTTATTCGGATAATATGAGCGCTGTTGGGTTTGATGCTTTCGGACATATTTTTGCCGGTTGGATGGAAAATGAAGGTATCGCCCGTTACGACCCACTTGCCCCACCTCCCGGTTTAACTTTTCTAAACGAAGGATTGCCCAGTATTAACATCAATAAAATCCTGATGAACCCAACTATGAGCGCGCCCGCAATATTTTGTTGTACCGATGGTGGTGTTGCATACTGTTATGATTACATGGTCGGGATCAATCAATATGAAACAAATACAAAACCCGTTTCATTTTTCCCCAATCCTTTTAACGGACAAGTCCCGCTAAAAATCAAATTCAAAGAATCCGTCCACGGTTTTTCATGTACGCTCTTCGATTCTGATGGGAATAAAGTATATGAAAACATTTTTGAGGGCAGCGCCGAAAACAATCATTATTTTACAATTGATCCGGGACATCTAAAACCAGGTATTTATTTTTGCCTTATTGATATTGGCAAGCAGCAGTTTGTTGAAAAGCTTATTGTTTTATTTCAAAGGGTGAATAATCCAAACTAATATTGTTAATCAATTTTACAACCCCATTGACAACTTATTTTTAGTGTATCCTGACCAATAATTGTATGTACAGGCGAACTACCGCTATTAATATATCCCTCTCCGGTAACTCCAACTGACAATTCATAAAATATAGTATCCGTTGCATAAAAATTAGCATTACAAAATACTGTATCTCCTTTTTTAAAATCATCGTAGTTTTTTTTCCACGGCATAACAGGATTTGATAGTTGTTGAACCGACTGAGCGGTGTCAATAAATGAAATCTCAAGATCATAATAATTTCCTTGCAATTTCATTTCGTAGTTAACCGAATATTTTTCACTCGGCGTTGGTTCGTTTGTATCATCCTTTTTGCAACTGCCCATGATAGCGATAACGCCAACGATAATCAAAATTTGATGTAATTTTTTCATTTTTATCTTATTAAAATTTATGTTAATGAAAATATATTTTGCAAAAGTAAATGTTTTTTTTTCATCCGACAATATAAGATTATAATAATGAATATGCTAAATATTATTGAGTCCGGTATAAAAACAATAAGATCTTTTATAAATGAAATTTTCATCTTATCACCTCATCCCCTAACCCCTTCTCCTACAAGGAAAAAGGGGATTCCCTCTCTTATAGGAGAGGGTTAGGGTGAAGTCACAATAGCTTTTTATACTGGACTTATTATTTGGCTATTTAAAAAAAATTGTCTATTTACCAAATATTATCTGAAACGTATTTTATTAACCAAAAAACAATTAATTATGAAATCTTTACTAAAAACCGGTCTTCAAATTTTAGTTTCAGCTTTAATTTTTTGTTTTGTTTGTTCAGGAAGTTTTACCGGACATAGCCGGACAATACAGAAAAGTAATAAATCACCTCAGATTGAGATTGTGCCCGAAAATAAGGAATTTGGAAATCCAATCCAAAACCGTGAAATGTGGGATTTGCAATTTGCTTACGAAATCAATACTCCCGGCTATGACTTCAATCAGGCTGTTACCTGCGATGGAGAACATTTTTATATTGCCGATTTTACCTCACCCGATATTCGGATGTTCGATCTCGCGATGAACTATCTGGGTTTTTTTGCTGTACCCGGAATTTCTGCTTATCGCGATCTGGCGTGGGATGGTAATTATTTGTATGCCTGCAACAACACGCCGTATATTTATGAAATCGATATTGCTACTCAAACATTGGTTTCAACCATTTCCACACCTGCCAACGTCAGGACTTTAGCTTATGACCACGGGCAGGATGCCTTCTGGATCAACAACTGGACAAACGATTTGATGTTGATCGATCGAAGCGGAACTTTACTTAATTCCTTTCCTGTGCAATTCACGATTGCCGGCATGGATTACGATGACTTTTCCGGCGTAAGCCAGTTTCTCTGGTTACTTACCGAGGACGGATTAGGCGCAAAAATTGTACAATGGGATATATCTTCCGGGAATCAGACAGGCGTGGAACATTATATCGGTGAGGAGTTCGGTTATGAAAATATGGCTATCTCCCTGTTTGTCGAGCAAGGTATAGTTGCGGGTTCCATAACTCTCGGTGGAATTGTTCAAACAAATCCACCCCAAGTTTATGGTTATGAACTTTATACTGAAACAGGTCCTGTTATCAATGTTATTCCTGACTCTATAATTCTATTTGTTAATCCTGATAGTATCACACAAGGCAACATTTCAATTTCAAATACCGGCGATGCAGACCTCACATACAATATCGAGGTTCAATATATTACAATGGTAGATGAAGCAATACGGGTTGACCCAAAAGAATACGCAACTGCGCTTGCCCGGCGCATGGAAGAACAAGGCATAAATTACGGCTCTGCCGAAGTTGATCCCGGAAGAATTCCCGGTTCGGTAAGCTCCTCTGATGATATTTTTGACCTTCTGTTCGAATATCCCGTAGGCGTTGGCGGCGGCGAAGCAGGTATCGAAACCGATGGAAATTATATTTATACCACCAAATGGAACGGCACAGGCTTCTATAGATATGAAATGGATGGTACTTATCTTGAGCATTTCGAAGTATCAGGCATTTCATGTGTTCGC
>CBDUSJ010000269.1:0-4386 GCA_965369845.1 uncultured bacterium
GCTAAAGGCTAAAGTGAAAAGGCTAAAGGCTAAAGGCTAAAGTGAAAAGGCTAAACCTTTATTTCCATTATTTCCTCTATTCCCCTATTCCCCTACATCGACCATGTAGTAAGGCCGTTGGTTGTAAATTCGTATCTTTTTACCTGTCCACCAAATTGTTCCAAGGCTTTTACAACTTCGGAGCGGGAATTGTTCGGGCAATAAAAAATCATAAACCCGCCCCCACCAGCGCCGGATATTTTTCCACCAGATGCGCCTTTTGATTTTGCAGCTTCATAAATTTAATCAATCAAAGGATTGGTGATGCCTTCAGCCATCTGCTTTTTAAATTTCCAGCCAAAATCAAGTATCTCGCCGATTTTTTCCAGTTCTCCTTTTAATATAGCTTCTTTCATTAAAACAGCCTGCTTTTTCAACTGGTGCATGGCTTCAATGGATTTCTGATTTTTGGAAATTACGTTTTTCGACTGGGCTTCAATGATCTTAGAAGACAATCTGCTTGTTTGTGTATAAAACAAAACAATATTGTAAGCCATCTCGTTCAGGTACTTGCTTCTGATCCGTAAAGGATTGACAATTACTTTCTCATCTTTGTAAAATTCCATAAAATTAACGCCGCCAAAAGTAGCGGCATACTGATCCTGTTTTCCTCCTGCCATTTTCAGGTCAACCCTTTCAATATTATAAGCGAGATGCGCAAGGTCGTATTCCCCAAGAGGAAGCTTAAGCCATTCGGTGAAAGCCCCAAGTATGGTTACGACAAGCGTGGACGAGGTTCCAAGTCCTGAGCCCGGAGGAGCATCCACCATAGTAGTTAATTCAAATGAAAGCGCCTCCTTTGTAAAATCCTTGACAATCCTGTTGTAAATTCCTTTCAGGAGGTCGAGGTTTCCATCATATGGTAATTCCTTTTTACTGTCAAATTCTATCTTCAGATTTTTGTCAATCGAATTAAGTATTATTTTATTGTCTTTCCTCGGTTTGATAGTGGCATAGGCGTACATGCTTATTGTGGCATTCAGAATAGCGCCGCCATAAATATCGGAATACGGGGCAACGTCTGTTCCACCGCCTGCAATGCCAAGCCTCAATGGCGCTTTACTTCTGTAAATCATTTTTAAATAAGTTTATTTATAGTTTCAATCATGCGTTCCCAGGAATACTTTTGTTTTTCAATTTTGATATTTTCAGTGAATTCAGGGCCTTTCTTTCTTTTATAAAATTTCAGAATAGAATCTGCAATTTCTTTACTGTCGGGATTAACAACGTATCCCACAACTCCGTCAGGAACAATTTCCGCAAGACCGCCTACATCGGTTGTTATTATAGGTTTATCGAAATGATAAGCAATCTGTGTAACTCCGCTTTGGGTAGCGTCCTTGTAAGGCTGGACAACTAAGTCGGAAGCGCAAAAATATAATACGACTTTGCTATTAGGGATAAAATCGTCAGAAATAATTACGCTTCTTTTTATATCATGTTTATTGATAATTTCAAAATATGGTTTTGAATCTGTGTAAAACTCTCCGGCAACAATCAGCTTCAGCGGCATTTTTTTAATTTCAGGGTCTCCCATTGCTTCGAGCAGTATGTCGAGACCTTTATAATCCCTGATGAATCCGAAGAACAAAAGATACCTGAACGAAGGATCAAACTTCAATTGGCTGAGAGCTTCGTTACGCCCGATGCTTTCGCCAAAATTATCATAAAGCGGATGAGGACAAAATTCACGGGGTTTGTTTTTGTCAAATAAATCCAGGTCGTTCAAAACCGAATCGGACATTGCCACAAACCCATCTACATTTTTTACAAAATATCCGGCAAGCAACCGGTCTCCTGCTCTTTTCTCATGAGGAATAATATTATCAAGAATTGAGATAACCCTTGTATGTTTGTTTTTCTTAACGATTTTTGCAATTGTTCCGAGACAGGGGGCCATAAAAGGAATCCAGAATCTAATTATCAAAAGGTCAGGTTTTAATTTTTTAATTTTTCTTCCAACTATTATCCAGTTAAGAGGATTTATTGAATTAACCTCAACCTTGATATCAAGCTCTTTTGGCGCCGGCTCCTCGGAGTACTGGCTTTTTCCCGGAAAAAAAATACGCGGATACTGAAGCGAAAATGTAAAAATACTAACCTCATCGCCATTATCGATAAAGGCTCTGGCAAGGCGTTCGTTATAAGTAGCAAGCCCCCCTCCCCTTAGAGGATGGGCTGATCCTAAAATAATAATCTTCCGGCTATTTCCTGTTGATTTCAAAACAGTGAATTATTCATTTTTATCAATTCCAAGTTCTTTTTCAATCTGGTAAATATTTTTATCGGAGGCATTTCTTGAAACCATTTCTGCGATAAAGCCCCCAACAAAAACCTGCGTTCCAAGTATCATTGCAAGCAAGCCGAAATAAAAAAGAGGCCTTTCTGTCATTTTGTATTCCTGCATAAAAAACTTTGCGTAAATCAGGTATGCGGCAATAACAAAACCTGCGAAAAATAAAAGCGTGCCGATTACTCCGAAAAAGTGCATCGGCTTCTTCCCGAATCTCGATATGAACGTAATTGAAATAAGATCGAGGTATCCCTTTATAAATCTCCCCATGCCGTATTTTGTTTTTCCGTACTTCCGACGATTATGATTGACGACCTTTTCGGTGATCCCGGTAAAACCTGCCCATTTTGCAATTACAGGAATATACCTGTGCATCTCACCATAAATGTCAATATTTTTAATTACCTCATTTTTATAAGCCTTCAAGCCACAATTAAAATCATGAAGTTTCAGTTTTGAAATTCGTCTTGTTGTCCAATTAAAAAATTTGGAAGGCCATCTTTTTGTAACAGGGTCGTGCCGTTTCTTTTTCCATCCCGATACGAGGTCGAATCCTTCATCGGCAATCATCCGGTAAAGTTCGGGAATTTCCTCCGGGCTATCCTGAAGGTCGGCGTCCATAGTGATGACAACATCTCCTTTGGCAATTTCAAAACCGCTGTTCAATGCTGCGGATTTCCCGTAATTTCTTCTAAACTTTATCCCTTTGACATGAAGATTCAATTTGTTTAACTCGGAAATTTTTTCCCAGGAATTATCGGCGCTGCCGTCATCAACAAAGATTATTTCGTACGATAAGTTTTCCTTTTCGACTACTTCAACAATCCGCCCGACTAATTCACCGAGCGATTCTTCTTCATTAAGGAGAGGGATTACAACAGAAAGATTCATTCAACTATTTCTTATAATAAAAGTGATTTTTCCTCCTTTTTCATAAATGCCGCTGTTATCAATGCAAGGATTGCCGACACTATGGTGTTAATAACAATTGACGTAATAGCCATCACCCATGGTTTCATAAAAATTAACGATATAGACATTGCCTGATCAATCTGTTCATCATCCCAAGTAGGATACATATCAATTATTTGTTGTTCTGACTCTTCGATCATTTTTGTAACTTCACCCGGAGCAATCCATGAAAAGAATAGAAAAAGGTAAATTCCAAGAAGAACAGAAGCAAATAATCCCGCAAGAAAGCCGTTGGTAAATGCTTTACCATAAGAAATAAATCCATCTAAATGTTTATCTCTGTAAGCTTTAACAATCAATATCTGCCCTACAAATAAAATAATGTATGACAGGTATTGTAAATAATTGTCTCTTTCAACATCGAACACATACATGATCAATGCAAAGATTATAAGAGCCACGCCGAGAACTAATCCGTTGGTTAACGAATGCGTGAAAACAGAAACATTTTTTTCTTTCATATTTTTAAATTTTAAGTTTATTCGGGCAAATGTAATAATGAAATTGGAAATAATAAAAAAATAAATAAATATTGTTCGGTTTTTATAACATTTTTGTATTTTTGCAGCGGGTAAGTCTTATACGATCAGCTCCTGTTGAATTCCCCCAGGATCGGAAGGTAGCAAGGGTAGGCGGTTGTAGCGATGCGATATAAGTAGCTTACCCTTTTTTTATTTGAAATGACTAAAGTTTGAAGTGAGCTAAAATTTATTCGTAATTATTCACAGTTTAAGATAAGCTGTATAAATAGCTGAATGTCTTTAAATTGCTAAATTGTTAAATGGCTAAATTGTTAAGCCACAACGATGTAACAATGTAACAATTTAACAATATAACAATTTTCCAAATAATTTAAGTAAACTTGCGAATCCTTTTTGATCATCGCTTGTTTTCGTGAGTTTTTTAAATCAGTTCATTAACCCTGTGAAATCTGACGAAATAAGTGCAAAGCAATTTCACAGGACAAACTTTTCAACTCTTCAACTCTTTAACTTTTCAACTCTTTACCTTTTCAACTCTTTAACTCTTTAACTTTTTAACAATTTTTTCTTACTTTTGCCAAAAATTATTTTTTATAAAAA
>CBDUSJ010000270.1:0-4370 GCA_965369845.1 uncultured bacterium
AAAAAGAAATAGTTTTTATAATTTCATAAGAATTTATATTTTCATCAGGATACATCCCAACCAAAGTACTGCCGTAACGGTTGCCTTCGTCAAGGAGGAAAAGGATTCTGCAATTATTTTTCCGGTTAAGTAAGAGATGAATATTCAGAACGGCATTATATAATGAAGCGCTTTCGGAATTCCTAAAAATCCCATCGCCAACAATTATTAGCGGTTGTTCCGATTTCTTTAAGCTTCTTGCCGCATTTTTTGTTTCCTTTGGTGAAATCCCGCAAAGGGTTTCAGGATTATTCAAATCAAATTTTTTAAGTTCTTCCCTGCATTCTTTGTTAATTTTTCTATTCGAGCCTTTCGCAAGTTCGGAAAGTAACAATAGTAGAAAATTCATTTCGTGTCCCGGAGAGTAGAAAATATTTTGGGAGGCAAAATCCGATGTTCTTGTATAATGAGTATTTGCATAAATTATTTCTTTACCGTTTCGGAAAGCTTTTCTAATCCTGTTCTCGAGCATCGGGTGCGAGATATTTGCCTGTGTGCCGATGAGAAAAATAGTGTCCGCATTAGAAATATCATCGATGTTTGCCGGTGGATAGCCGGAATTAAAATTACGGATCTTTTTAATTAAATTTTTGTCGGGATAAGAATTTAAAAGCTCCACATTGTTCGACCTCATCGCTATCCGTGTAAACTTTTGGTAAACATAATTATTTTCAAGGGAATCGTGTGCCGAACCGATAAAAGCAAACTGGTCTCCACGAAAATTATTTAATTTGTCAGCAGTGTATTTAATGACATTTTCCCAGTCGGTTTCTATCCATTTATCACCTTTCCTGAACATGGGTTTTGTTATTCGTTCGGGATGGTTCATAATATCGGGCGGAACAAATTTGCCGCGCAAACAAAGTTGAATCGGTTCAATTCTTTTGCCGGGTTCAGGCCCAACATTTACTATTTTATCATTTTTTGCATTGACATTCATTTTACAACCAACTTCACAAAACGGGCATATTGTTTCGGTGGATTTATCAGGAACACCTGCCCATCTGCCGATTTTTTCCGATAAAGAACCTGTCGGGCAAACGTCAACACACGCTCCGCAATATTCACAACCGGCTTCCATTTGGGATTCCTTAAATGCTGTGCCTACCAAAGAATCATTCCCCCGCTTGATAAATGCCAGAACTCCACTGTTTCGTTCTTCGTTACAAATTCTGACACACCTGCCGCAAAGGACACATAAATTGTAATCAATTTTGTAGAACGGATTATTCAGGACAGGTTTCACATTTCGGTAAGATACAGGAAACCTGATTTCTTTAAGTTCGAGGTATTCAACCATATCCTGTAATTCGCAATCACCGTTGTTGGTACAAAAATTACATCCGGTGGTAACACTCACTTTTCTTGTTGTGTGCATATACTCGCCGCATTCATTTTTATCTTTGCAGACAAGGCATGTATAAGGATGTTCGGTAAGAATCAATTCCATAATGTCGCGTCTTAATGATTGCAACTCGGGGGTCTTTGTGCTGATTTCCATTCCAGGAACAACAGGAGTTGTACAGGCAGTAGGAAATCCTTTCATATTTTTTATCTCTACCATACAAAGACGGCAACCCCCGTAACTTTCAATATTTTCAAGATAACACAAGGTAGGAATATAAATTCCCGCTTTCCTGGCGGTCTGAAGAACTGTTGCGCCTTCTGATATTTCAACACTATTACCATCTATTTTGACCGTATTGCCATTTAAGTTATTACTCATTCGTACTGTAATTTATTTTCAAATTATACAATTATAATTGCGTCGCCTGCAATTGCATCAAAACGGCAAATTTCGTAGCAAGCCCTGCATTTAATGCATTTATCCTTATCGAGATTGTGAGGTTCGCTGCGAGGCCCGGTTATGGCGCCTGACGGGCAAACTTCGACACATCTCTGGCAGCCTGTACATTTTTCTTTTATTACCCTGTACTCCACAAGGTCGCGGCAAACAGCGGCAGGGCATCGTTTTTTTTCGACATGAGCTAAATATTCGTCCATAAAGTAGCGTAAGGTTGTCAGCACCGGATTTGGGGCTGTTTGTCCAAGTCCGCACAAGGACGCTTTTTTAACCGAGCCAGAAAGACTCTGAAGTAATTCAAGGTCTTCGATTTCTCCATTACCGCTTGTGATCTTTTCAAGAAGCTCGACCATCATGCGTGTTCCAACACGGCAGGGAGTACATTTTCCACAACTCTCAGCGCTAGTGAATTTCAGAAAATATTTTGCTACATCCACCATACAAGAGTGTTCGTCCATTACTATCAGTCCGCCTGAACCCATGATTGAACCAACGCCGGCAAGAGATTCGTAATCGACCGGCAGATCGATATGCTCCTTGGGAATGCACCCTCCGGATGGCCCGCCGGTCTGAACAGCTTTAAAAGCTTTTAGGGTGCCTCCGCCTATATTAAAAATAATATTCCGTAATGTGGTTCCAAGAGGAACTTCGATAAGTCCCGTTCTTCTTACTTTCCCGACAAGGGCAAAAGTTTTAGTGCCTTTGCTGGTTTCTGTTCCAAAACCCGAATACCATTTCCCGCCATTGCGCATAATATTGGGTATTGTCGCCAGTGTTTCCACATTGTTTATGGTTGTCGGTTTTCCATGAAGCCCTGAAATTGCAGGGAATGGGGGCCTGCTTCGGGGCATTCCCCTTTTGCCTTCTATTGAAGCAATCAATGCGGTTTCCTCGCCACAGACAAAAGCTCCTGCACCTTCCTTGAGTTTTATTTCAAAACTGAAACCGCTGCCAAATATATTTTTTCCGAGTAGTCCGAGCTTTTTCATTTGGCTGATGGCAATTTTCAATCGTTCAATTGCCAACGGATACTCGGCGCGTATGTAGATGTAAGCATTACCGGCGCCAATTGCATAAGCGGCGATGAGCATCCCTTCGAGGAGAGCAAAGGGGTCTCCCTCGATTAGCGAACGATTCATGAATGCACCGGGGTCGCCTTCGTCAGCATTGCAAATCAGATATTTCTGATTACCTTTTGCCTTCCTGCAAAACAGCCATTTTTTGAAAGTCGGAAATCCGGCGCCACCCCTTCCTCTAATCCCCGAAGTTTTAATTTCTTCTATTACATTTTCAGGCTCTGATTTTAAAGCGTTCAGAAGCCCTTTAAATCCTCCAAGAGCAATATAGTGATTGATGTTTTCCGGGTCAACTATCCCGCAATTTCTTAAAACAATTCGTTTTTGATCTTTTAACATCGGAAGCTCCCAGAAAGATTTTACACCGTTTACCGGATTTTTCTGCTCTCCGAGATGCGCAAGCGGACGTAATTTCGAATTGCCATCGATGATGTATTCTGAAATTAATCGTTGCGCTTTTTTTCCGTCAACATTATTAAATATCAGCCGTTCTTTTCCGGGCAGTTTGATGTCCATGAATGGTTCAAGGTAGCAGGGCCCGATACATCCGACTTTGACAATTTTAACATTGAGTTTATTTTTTTTTATCTCTTTCCTGATAGTGTTCCAAACTTCACCGGCGCCGGATGCCAGCCCGCAACTTCCCATGCCGAGATATATCACAGGCGCCTTATTGTTCTGTAAAGCTTGCCAATCATCAATGGCATTTTTTTGTATTATTTCAAAATTATTCATATTTGCTTAAAACTTCTTTAATTTTAATTACCGACATCCGGCTGTGAATATCTTTGTTTACTTTCATTACAGGAGCTAACGCACAGCAACCCAGGCATGCTATTCTTTCGAGGTCGAATTTTTTATCGGCAGTTGTTTCTCCCGGAACAATTCCCAATTCCAACTGTAGGGCGCTAAGTAAAAAATCACCTCCCTGAACATGACAAGCAGTGCCTAAACATATTTTAACGGAATTTCGCCCGGGAGGATTAAACCTGAACTGGGAATAAAATGATGCAACCCCGAAAATCTTACTTCGTGAGATATTCAGATATTTTGCTATCCTACTCACTGCCTCTGCCGAAATAAAGCCTTCTTCTTTTTGAACGGCTTGTAAAACCGGGATTAAACTTTCTTCATTTTTTGGTCGGTGTTTTTTTATGATTGTATCGATGGAATTCTTTTTGTGCCTGCTTTTTAACATTTTATAAAAATTAAAACAATAAACATATAAAAATCATATTTTGGTTCAAAATAAATCATCGTGCAACAAGAGCGGTCAAAAATATAAAATCTTTTTTATTTCCAAAAAAATAAAAATATTTAATAATTATTACAAATTTTGCCTGAATAAATATTATTTTCTTATAATTGCACACCGAATTTAATCTAAATATTTAATAAATTATGGAAGATATTTTATTTGATTTTATTACCCTGAATATAAAATGCCCCCT
>CBDUSJ010000271.1:0-4338 GCA_965369845.1 uncultured bacterium
GTCCATTCGGGGCATATCAACATCACGGGTTATCTCATCGGGCACTTCCTCTTTCATTTTTTTTACCGCAATATTGGGATCTGCCGCTGTTGCCATCACTTCAATCATTTCGTCCGATTCGAGAATAGAAATTAGCGACTGTCGCACAACCGCCGAATCATCCACAATTAATACACGAATTTTACTTTTCATATTATTTCTTTTTCAATATTACGAATTTTATTATTTCTTTTTTGAGGAAAGAAATTTCATTCTGATCTCTCCTGTCTGATTATTAAAAAAAAGTTTTCTTCCAATTATTCCGCCGGTGCTGTAAGCAATAACCGGGACATTTGCTTCTCCGAGCATCTCGAATGCAAGCTCGACATTTCGGTTGCCTATATTGAACAATCCCGAGTTTGAATTAATCATGTTTGCTCCGCCAAAGACTTTTGCAATAAGGTTTTTTTTAAGGCTTCCAAATTTCAGTGTTTTATCAATGAGCATCTCTATTGAAATGTTTCCGTATTTTGGAGACGCAAGGCCGTTTCCGTTCCACAGCGGTAGCATATAATGGTTTAAGCCCCCGAATTTTTTCTCACTGTCCCACAAACACACCGAAACACAAGACCCCAGTATAGTGGAGAAAATATACGGTTCCTTTTTAACTATCAAACCTGAAGGATAAATAAAATGTTTTTTCAGATCATCCATTATAATTAAAAAATTTCGCTGTCTTCAAATAAAAAATCTTCACCTTCGCTGGAAAAACCTTCCACATCCGACTGTTCGTCAATAATGGGAAATATTATTGTAAAAATGCTTCCTTCGCCAAGCTTGCTAATTACTTTTACTTTGCCGTTCATTAGTTCAATATACGCTTTCACTATTGATAATCCAAGTCCGTGTCCTTTGTTCCTGGTGTAAATATTCGGGTCTATCTGGCGGAATCGGTCAAATATCAGTTCGAGGTCATTTTTATCAATCCCGCGGCCAAAATCCTGTACATCAATTTTCAGTTCATTATTTTGAAACCCGGCTCTTATAATAATTTTTCCGGGACCATCGCTCCAGTTGATGGCATTTATAATAAGATTTGAAAGCGCCATCCTGAATTTATCAGGATCAGTTAAAAAGATAAATTTATCCTCATCGAGCGGTAAATTGTTTTCAAAAATAATTTCGATGTTTTTTGCAGAGGCAGTTCCTTTATAAGAATCGATTTCAGATTTTATTATCCTAACTACGTCGATATTAAAATGCTCAAAAGTAATTTCGCCGGCTTCAATTTCGGCAGATGCGAAAATATTTTTTAATTGATAATCCAAAAGAAATGCCTCATTGTAAATTATTCCGGCAAGCTTTCTTATTTCATCAGCAGAGGTATTTTCTGAATTTGAAATACTGTCCGACATACTGAGAATCGATGAAAGAGGATTTACTATTTCATTTCTTATGTTGGATAAAAAATGAGTTTTCATCTTCTCCGACTCGGTAAGTTTACTATTAACATCTTTCAATTGTTTGTTTACACTGCTTAATTCCATGAGCATAGTGCGATTTTCCCCGAACCGTCTTTTCAATTCTTCTATCAGTTGATGGTCAGAAATTTTCTTCATTTTTTAAAAATATTTATTTAAAACATTATGTAAAGATTCGGAGATAAATGGTTTCGAAATATAATCATCCATACCCGCATCCAGGCATTTTTCCCTATCTCCTTTCATTGCATTTGCAGTCATAGCAATTATCGGAATTTTACCCAAAATGTTTTGTTGGTTTTCAAATTTTCTGATTCGTCTTGTCGATTCAAATCCATCCATCACGGGCATTTGAACGTCCATCAGGACAATATCAAAATTTCCCGACAAGAATTTTTTATAAGCTTCTTTACCGTCTTCTGCCACTTCCACCACGTGGCCGAGTCTTTCAAGATGAAGCGTTGCAACTTTTTGATTAACTATGTTATCTTCGGCCAGAAGTATTTTGAGGCTTTGTTTGGCTGCCTTTTTTTCACCGGTTGTTTTAATAATTTTACTGGGTTTTTTGTCTATTTGTGTCAGGTACGATCTTTTAAGAACAACGGTAAACCAAAAGTCGGAACCTTTACCCGGTTCGCTAATAACCCCGATTTCACCGCCCATCAATTCGGAAAGCCTTTTGGAAATTGCCAGTCCGAGTCCTGTGCCTCCGTAAGTTCTTGTTGTGGAAGCATCGACCTGCGAAAAGGATTTGAATAATTTTTTTATTCCTTCGGAAGTTATTCCTATTCCTGTGTCGATGATGTCGAATTTTATTTTAACCGTTGATTTTGTCATGTTTATCAAAACTGTTTTCACATCAATACTTCCTTGCGCAGTAAATTTCATTGCATTCGATATCAGGTTAAGGAGGACTTGCCGGATTTTTGTCGGGTCACCAACGACTATTTGCGGTAGATTTTCATCAACGTTAAGAAACATATTCAAACCTTTTTCGGAAGCTTTAAAATAAAGGGTTTTTACAGCATCATTAAGCATTTCACGTATATCGAAATCTATATTTTCCTGCTCTATTCTTCCAGCTTCGATTTTCGAAAAATCGAGAATGTCGTTTATCAGTTGCAATAACGAATCTGATGAAGACTTTATGATCCTAAGATATTCATTCTGTTTTTGAGAAAGCTCGGTGCCGGAAAGGAAATCAGACATTCCTATTATCCCATTGATTGGCGTACGTATTTCATGGCTCATATTTGCAAGGAAATCGCTTTTTGTTTTCAGGGCATATTCAGCGGCGCTAATTGCTTTTAACAATTCTTCCTTCGAACGTTTCAGTTCAAGGTGGCTGTTTACTCTGGCAAGCAATTCCGCTTCGTTAAAAGGTTTTGCAACGTAATCGACAGCGCCAAGCTCAAATCCTTTCCGTATGCTTTCACTATCATTTTTGCCTGTAAGAAATATTACCGGAAGCTGACTTGTTTGCGGGTTGCTTTTTATTCTTCTGCAAACTTCAAATCCATCCATGCCGGGCATTACAACATCTAACAGCATAAGATCGAAGGGATATGTGTTGGCGGTTTTCAGGGCTGTTCGGCCATCGGTGGCTGTATAAAGAATGTAGTTCTTTTTTTTCAGAGTATTCTCAATCGCAGCCAGATTCAAGTTGTTGTCGTCAACAATCAGTACTTTGAATGGTTCGTCTTTCATTTTTCAGAAATTTTATTGTTAATATTTTTTGTTAGACTTCTTAAAACTAAAAATAAACACTGCATAATATTTTAACATTTTTAATGAATAGAACACCCCGATATAATTCGCTACGGGGCAGGCGTATGACACTGATTTAACAGATATTCACAGATTTACAAATCAGCGCTAATCCGTAACATCCGTGTTATCCGCGTTCCTATTTGTACTGTTTAATTTTTATTTAAGAAAATCAGGCAATTATAAAACATTTGTAATCATTATTTAATATATCTCAAAGTTATACTTTTTGATAAATTGTAGGTTTAACCTGAACTAATAAATTATGGTCATTTTTCATAATAGTTTCCGAATGGCCAATAAATAAATATCCGCCAACTCGTAATTTTCGGCATAAGTTAAGGATAACTTTATTCTGTGTATTATTATCGAAATAAATTAAGGTGTTTCTACAAAAAATTGTATCAAACATTTCTGAATCGGATGCGTTGACATCCATCAGATTTTGTCGTTCAAAATTTACTTTTGACCTAAGAGAGGCAACTATCCTGATAGTTTTTTTTGTGCGGTTCTTGCTTTTAAGAAGATAATTCTGTTTCAGACTTAAAGGTAGCACAGCGACTTTATTTTCAGGATACACTGCCATGCCGGCGGTTTTTAGCACCATGGAAGAAATATCAGTTGCCAGGATAGAAAAATCGAATGCCGCATGAAGGGCTTTAAACTCGCTAAGAATAATCGCAATAGTGTATGGCTCTTCACCGGTAGCACAACCGGCGCTCCAAATTTTAAATACTCTGCCGGGTAGTTTAGTTTTCTTTTGAAATTCATTTAAAATATGTTCGTATAAAAAGTCGAAATGGTCAGGCTCGCGAAAAAAATCCGTTTTGTTGGTGGTAACCACATCTATCATGTGAACAAGCTCAATCTGTTTTCCTTTATCGCTAAAAAGGAAGTCGATGTATTTTCTATAGTTGTCGATATTTCTGTCTTTTAATCTGCTGCGAAGTCGTCCCTGTAGCATAAGCTTTTTATGAAGAGGCATTTTTATTCCATACTCGCTGTAAATAAAATCGCTGAGTTTGGCAAAATCCGCGTTACTCATTTCAGTCTTGTATATCCTATGTAATTCTTCAACATCCATTTTTAAGAAATGAAACTTGTTTTAGTC
>CBDUSJ010000272.1:0-4311 GCA_965369845.1 uncultured bacterium
CTTACCGATTTTAAGTTCACTTAAAGTTTATGGAAAAGAAAAGGCTCGTTTAAAATCAATTGGAAAGACAATAGGAGATTTAGATTTATTTATTGGTTCAACTGCAATTGTGAATAACATGATAATGGTAACCAGAAATACTCGTGAGTTTGAACGACTTGATGGAATTAGCATTGAGAATTGGATTGATGAATAAAAGTACTTTTGCCAACACGCAATATAAAAAATTGGGCAGAAAGTGGTAAATATGAATGATTTAACATTAAACAAACAGTGTGGTAAATTGAAGAATTGGTGTTTCAAAATGCCCAAAATTTCATATTGCCACCGTTAGCATTCATTAATAAAAACAACCATGAAACATAGAATCCTAATTACATTACTTGGTATCTTATTTTGCAATATGGCATTTGGCCAGCATAATAAAACGCTGGAAGCTAACCTGAATAAAGAATTAGTTGCCGTTTTGGATACTATTCACCAGGAAGACCAAAAATACCGTGAAGAGTCGCAAGTACTTGAAAAGAAATACGGATGGGAATCAAAAGAGGTGCAGGATATATGGAAAATAATCAATGTAAAAGATTCTATTAATTTAATAAAAGTTGGAAAAATACTTACTGAATATGGATGGATAGGTCCTGATATTGTAGGTGAAGATGGAAATACAACGTTGTTTTTAGTAATTCAACATGCCAACACAGAAACTCAGGTCAAATATCTACCCATGTTAAGGGAAGCTGTTAAAAATGGGAATGCAAAAACAGGTCATCTTGCATTATTGGAAGATAGAGTTTTATTAGCACAAGGGGAAAAACAGATTTATGGAAGTCAGCTTGAAATGGATTTTAAAACTAAGGAATATGTACTATCACCCATGATTGACCCGGATAATGTTGATAAACGAAGAGATGAAGTTGGACTAAAAACCTTAGCAGAATATCTCCAATACTGGGATTTAACATGGGATGTTGAGAAATTTAAGAAAAGAATGGAAGAATATGATTTAGAAAAGAATAAAAAATAACGAATGCTAACAATTTAACAATATAACAATTTAACAATGTAACAATATAACAATTTTTACAAATAATTTAAGTGTCCTCTAATACATTTCCCTTTACACTTTGTTACAGTTACAGGATAAACATTATTTGAATCAGGTTTTTCTTTTTTTCTTTTTTGCAGCGGGGAAAAGAACATTATTTAAGATCAACCTGTATCCGGGAGAATTGGGATAAAGATTAAGGTCTGTCGGAGGATCGCCAACCAAGTGCCGGTAATCTTCCGGATCATGCCCGCCGAGGAAAGTAAAAGTTCCATGTCCGTAATCTCCATGTATGTAACGCGCCTCGTCGGCAGCCTTGTACTCACCCATAATAAGAATATTCGATTTTACATATTTTTTGTTGAAAGCCGTTGTCTGCCCCATAAATCCTTTTATAACCTGCAAATGATTCTGGCACAACATAGTCGGCACCGGATCCCATTTAGCTGAAAAATCGAACAGAGTGAAAAAGTCGTTTGTTTCTTTAATACTACGCGAACGGGTGCTCGTTACATCAATACTCGATATTTCATATTCATACGGATTTGTAACAATTTTAAAATCTTTAAAAGCAAAACAGTTGCTGAAATCGAGTTTTTGTTGACCCGCCGGATCGGGAGGGTCGCCGTCAAACATCACATCAACAATATCAATTCCATCAGCAGCAAGCGCAACATCAAAACTATCGGGCGCCGAACACATTGCAAAAAGATAGCCTCCCCCGGCAACAAAATCTCTGATTTTTTTGACAACAGCCAGCTTTAGTTTCGAAACTTTACTAAACCCAAGCCTACGGGCATTTTCTTCGTTCACGCGGACATCTTCTTTATACCATGCTGCATTTTTGAACGACCGCCAAAACTTTCCATATTGTCCTGTAAAATCTTCATGATGCAGATGCAACCAGTCGTACAACGGAAGAACTCCTTCCATGATTTCTTCATCGTAAACAATATCGTAAGGTATTTCGGCATAGGTTAGAGTAAGCGTTACGGCATCATCCCACGGTTGTCGGTTTTTTGGAGAATAAACGGCTATCTTTGGGGGTTTGTGCAATTTTACTTCATCCATGTTTATCTCAGGCCCGGAAATTTCCTGCAAAACAGCAGCAGCCTGAACATCGGCAAGGATTTCGTACGACACGCCTCTTATCACACATTCGTTTTCAATCTGTTTGTGATAGTTGCACATAAAACTCCCGCCCCTGTAATTCAACAACCAGCTTACTTCAACATCCTGTTGCAATACCCAGTATGCTATCCCATAAGCTTTGAGATGATTTTTTTGGGTTTCATCCATGGGTATCAACAAATAAGCTGCATCGATTTTTAAAAAACCAAGACAGAATATGAAAATTAATATTAAACGTTGCATCCTCAAAATTTTAATTTTAATCGTAATTTTAAAAAATTGTTTTCTGTTATCTTGTTCCCGGTAAAAGTAATTTCTATAAATCTACTTCCGAAGGTGGAGAAGTTTCAGACAGTTTATTAAAGAAGTCATCACCTTTATCATTTTCATCATTATCCGGCGGTGGCGGTGTTTCTTCGTTCATTTTAGACTGCCGTGTTACAGTATTTTTTTTATCATCAAATTTTTCATTTGGAGACATTGCAGCCTGTTGATAATAATTACCTTGTTCAAAATCGCTGAAAAGGGCAAAATGGGGAGTAAATCTGAGTTTGATATCGGCAAGTGCGCCATTACGATGTTTTGCAATAATTATTTCCGCCATTCCTTCGGTAGAGTTGCCTTTATCATCTTTATCAATTTTATAATATTCAGGCCTGTAAATAAAAAGAACCATATCCGCATCCTGTTCGATAGCGCCGGATTCACGAAGGTCGGAAAGAATAGGGCGTTTCAGTCCACCCCTGGTCTCAACAGACCTGTTTAGTTGCGATAGTGTAATAATTGGAATGTTAAGTTCTTTGGCAAGGCTTTTTAACGATCTTGAAATAGTACTGATTTCCTGTTCACGATTACCCTTGTTATCACCGCCTGTTGACATAAGTTGAATATAATCGACAATTATAAGTTGTATGTCGTACTGTTGCTTCATCCTGCGGCATTTTGCCCTGAGTTCAAAAATCGAAAGGGCAGGTGTGTCGTCAATATACAAGGGCGCATCCACAAGTCTGGTGATTCTTGAATTTAGCTGCTGCCACTCATAATCTTTCAGATCACCTCTTTTTAATTTATTAGCAGGTAAGAGGGTTTCGCTGGAAATAAGCCGGGTTACAAGTTGTAATGAAGCCATCTCAAGCGAAAAGAAAGCAACCGGTTTTTTAAAATCGATAACAATATTACGAGCCATCGAAAGGGCAAAAGCTGTTTTACCCATGCCCGGGCGGGATGCCAGAATTATAAGGTCGGATTTCTGCCAGCCTGCAGTTACTCTGTCTAATTCCGAAAAGCCCGAAGGCACTCCCCTAAAACTTCCATCTTGATTTTTTGCAGCTTCAATATCTTTTATCGCATCCCTGACAAGATTTGTCATATCGGAATAATCGCGGCGAAGATTATTTTCACTTATCGAAAACAATTTCTGTTCAGCCTTGTCGAGAAGATCGAGAACATCGGTTGTATCTTCGTAGGCATCCTTGCTTATTTCAGACGATATTTCTATAAGTTTTCGCTGGATATATTTCTGTAATATTATTCGTGCATGAAATTCAATATTTGCAGCCGAAGCTACACGCGTGGTCAACTGTGTAATATAAAATGCCCCTCCGGCATCTTCAAGCTCCCCTTTCGATTTCAATTCGTGAGTTACCGTAAGAATATCAATCGGGTTGGAGGTTGTAAACAGACGTATAATTGCTCCAAAAATTATTTCATGTTTTTTAACATAAAACAACTCTGGTTTTAAAAAATCAATAACACGAGACAGCGCATTCTCTTCGAGCATCAGAGCGCCTAAAACCGCCTCCTCAAGATCGATTGCCTGGGGAGGTATTTTGCCGTATTCAAATATCTTCCGACTTACCGGAGATATTGGCTTTTTACGACTTTTTAACATCGTGGTTTGCTGATTTTCCGTATTTATATTTTCTTTTTCATTCATAAATCAAAAGTACTAAACAAATAAATCTTTAACTAAATTGTTGAAAACTTATTTTATAATATTTTTACCAAAAATTTTAACCTTAATTTTTTGTAATCGTTCACAGTTTAAGATAAGCTGTATAAATAACTGAATGCCTGTCTTCAGGATTAAATTGCTAAATTGTTAAGCCACAACAATGTAACAATTTAACAAT
>CBDUSJ010000273.1:0-4293 GCA_965369845.1 uncultured bacterium
TTCCACTTTAGCCTTTAGCCTTTCCACTTTAGCCTTTAGCCTTTCCACTATAGCCTTTAGCCTTTCCACTTGAGCCTTTAGCCTTTCCACTATTATAAAAGAAAAATATCTGAATTTTTAACGATTTTTAATTTTTTAATAATATTCGTATATCTATTTTTGTGAAATTATTTGAAACTACAGTTTCACAAAAAAATGGCTAATATGAAAAAAACCATTATTTTAATTTCTTTATTCTGCTTTTCAGTTTTTACCACACAAACGTATGGAGCATCGCTGTTTTATTCATCATCAGGAAACCCTGAAACCAACTTCGACGAACCATATAAAAAGATGTGGGCAAAATCTTATCTGAATCAGAAAGCTCCTGATTTTGTTGTTGAAAAATGGCTTTCGGAAAAACCCGACACAAAGGGCAAATTTATTCTTATTGATTTTTGGGCTACATGGTGCGGGCCTTGTAAAAAAGCAATTCCCGAACTGAATCTCTGGTACGATAAATTTGGCGACCGAATGGTTGTTGTTGCCCTTTCGGATGAAACAGAAGACCGGGTTAGAAAAATGACAAACCCAAAAATTGAATATTTTAGCGCTATCGACACACAAAAAAGAATAAAAAGCAAATTACAGGTAAGAGGTATTCCTCATGTAATTTTGATCGACCCTCAGGGAATAGTCCGATGGGAAGGTTTTCCTTTTTTAAGAGGATATGAGCTGACCAATGAAGTGCTCGAAAACATTATTGAACAATACGGTAAATAAATATATCTTCACTTTTTAATACAAAAAAGATTGGAAAATATCTTAGCAATTAACAAGATAAACAAAAGGTATGGCAGAATACAAGCCGTTGACAATTTAGACCTTGAGATAAACAAAGGAAATGTTTTCGGAATTTTGGGTCCTAACGGCAGCGGAAAAACAACTACCTTAAGTATCATTTTAGACATTGTTAAACCAAACAGCGGCTCGTTTACCTGGTTCGGAGAACATCCAACACACAACAGCCGTAAGAAAATCGGCGCCACACTTGAAAACCCCGTTTTTTATCCATATCTTACGGCGGTAAAAAATCTGAAAATAGTTGCAGATATTAGGGAAAAACCACCTGCGGACACCGACAGGGTTTTAAATATTGTTGATCTTTACGAAAGAAAAGACGACAAGTTTAAAACTTATTCTTTCGGAATGAAACAAAGGCTTGCAATTGCCGCTGCCCTGCTTGGTAATCCCGATGTCCTGATACTTGATGAACCTACCAACGGACTCGACCCGCAGGGTATCGCAGATATCAGGAATCTTGTTGTAAGAATAGCCGCAGAGGGCGTTACAATCATTCTTGCCAGCCATCTGCTGGATGAGGTTCAGAAAATGTGCACACACGTTGCTGTTCTTAAAAAGGGTAAGAAACTATTTTCCGGTTCAGTGGATGATGTGCTTATTATTTCCGACACGATTGAAATTTCGTCAAATAATTTTGAATTACTCTCTATGGCAATTTCAGAATTCGACGGAGTAATATCTTCTTTTAAAGAAGTAAACAAAATGGTCGTAAAAGTTAAAGACGGAATTACAACCTTCGATTTGAATTCCTTTTTGGTTGAAAAAGGCATTGTGCTTTCGCATATTACAAAAAGAAAAAAAACACTTGAAATGCAATTTCTCGAACTTTTAGAAACAACAAAATGATAAGGATTTTAAAAATTGAATGGGATAAACTAAGGAGCTACCGCGCTTTTTGGGTAATGATAATTTTGTATTTATTTATTTTGTCGGCAATAATTTTCGGTCTTCCGGCATTGCTCGATTATGTTGCAAGCAAAACAGAAGGCGCTGCCCAGGTAAAAGTATTCAAATCGCTTGTTTTCAACTTTCCGGATATTTGGCAAAATATTTCGTTTGTGGCAAGTTTCAGGGCATTTATTAAAATTATTCTTGCCATTATTGTTGTGATTGTAATTACAAATGAATTTACATTTCATACTATCAGGGCAAATGTGATGAATGGGATGAGCCGGAATGAATTTTTGATTGGAAAAATGGAATTAGTATTGCTCTTCAGCCTTTTATCCACCCTGATCATTTTCCTGTCGGGACTATACTTAGGATTAACGAACTCCTCCTATATTTCCGTTTCGAAGATTTTCAGCAAGATGTCGTTTTTGTTTGCTTATTTTCTCGAAATATTCACATATCTGACATTTGCCCTTTTAATAGGATTCCTGATAAAAAAAACAGGTTTTTCGATTATTACGCTACTTCTTTACATGATTATCGAGCCGATAATCCAGTATTATGTGCCGGATAAGTTTGATAAATTCTTACCTCTCAACGCAATGAATCATCTGATATGGTCGCCCAACACCTCGTTGATCAAGGTTAAAACCCCTGAATTCCAGATGGATTTTCAGGAATATGTTTCTTTGGCAGATACCGGAATTTGTGTTCTTTATGCCGTGATTTTTGTGGGAATAATGTATTTGCTGATGAGAAGATCAGATCTTTAACCGCCTAAAGTTTGGAATAATTTTAATACTTAACGTTTTATTATTTGCCGGTCACCGATTTAGCCACTTAACTTTTTAACTCTTAAACCCTTCAACCTTTCAACCCTTCAACCTTTTCTCCCACCTACCCGCTAACAACATATTAACGATTAAAAATTCAATCCGAAAGAGAGGCCAATCCTGAATACCAAAATCAGGATCAATAACAAAACAAGCGGCGCTGTTTGTAATTCAAAGCGGTTGTTTTTTCGTTTAAATTTTATGGATAATGTCTGTTTATTTATAATATATATAGGTATAATAAAAATTCCCAACAACAATAAAACGAATGTATCGAGATAGTAAACAACCACCTCCTGAGGAGGTGGCTTTAATTACAGTTCCCTCTAAAAGAGGGGGATTTTAACCTTTCCCGATTCTACGTTCTTCATTTTCTTGATACTTGACATACCGTTTTATCATATCTGCATCAAGGCCAACTGTACTTACAAAATATCCCCTTGCCCAAAAGTGATTACCCCAGTATGGTCTTTTTTTCAATTCAGGGTAACTTTTGAACAGTTTGATTGCAAGCTTTCCTTTTAATGTTCCCATGAACTCTGATATTGACACTTTGGGTGGAATCGAACAAACCATGTGGATATGGTCACTCTGAATACTAAACTCTTGTAATTCTACCTCTTTCCATTGACTTATCATGTACATATCATGCTCCACAAGTGTCTTGACCAAACCTGTCAAAATTCGATAACGATACTTCGGAACAAAAACAATGTGATACTCGCATTTATAGAATACATGCGATAATTTTCTAAATTTGCCCATAATTATATTTTTTTAATTAAACAATGGGCAAAGTTAATATGGCAAAGCCTAATTTACATTACCGCCGTCGAAGACAGTGGTTTTTTATTGAACAATAAGAATCAATCCGCTGGCAAACATTCGGTAGTTTGAGATGAGACAAATGATTCGGGTAAGAATGTTGGTTCGGGTGTTTATTTCTATCAGTTGAAAATCAAAAGCTATTATTAAATCAAGAAAAATTATCAAACTGTAGATTGTCCGTAAGCGAAAAAACTTTTCATTAAAATTCCGTTTGAGAAAAAATTTATCTTATCTTTACCAAATTCATTTATTAACTAATTTATTTGGGGGATAATTTATCCTGATAAAATGGTTGTCTATACTTCCAGACTACTAAAGCCAATGTAACAATTGAAATTTATAATTTTCTTAAAAATGAATAGTAAAATTTACACCTTAATTTTCGTGTTGCTTTTTAGCATGTTTCTTACATCATGTACCAAACCTTTTACTGAAAAGGATAATGGCATAACAATAAACCTTGGAATTTATGATCCGTTTGAGATTGAACTAATGGGAAATCCTACTACAGGTTATATTTGGAACGCGGTATCTTATGACGCATCAATTATTAAACAGATAGGTGAAGCCGATTTTGAACCCTTTGATGATAAAATCGGGTCAGGCGGAAAATACACCTTTAGATTTCAAACTATTGCCGCCGGTCAAACAACGTTAATGCTGATTTACTACAGAACGTTTGAAAAAAATGAACCTCCTGCAAAAACATTTAAGATGAAAATCGTGTCAGGCACTATGGGCAGAATATTAGAAGATTGAGTTATACTGAACTCCGGAACTCGCAAAAATTGTAGTATTGGATATTAAAATTGCATTAGTGTCAATGGTTAAATGGCTAAATGGTTAAATTGTTATGCCATAACAATGTAACAATATAACAATATAACAATGTAACAAT
>CBDUSJ010000274.1:0-4279 GCA_965369845.1 uncultured bacterium
ATACTTTCGCCTTTTTCTATTTCAAAATTACTATTCCTGTCGATAAGACCAAGTGACTCATTAACCTCCTGATTTGTAAGTGTGTTTAAAAAATCAAGACTAACTGTGCCGGAGAGTTTTTCATCCGAAAGGTTTACAATTTTAGCAGTGAAAAATAAAGTGTCGCCCTGGCGGAAAAACCTGGGATTATTAGGAAACACCATTAATTTTTTCTGTGAGGTAATTTCTTTTTCTA
The DNA here is from genome assembly GCA_965369845.1 of uncultured bacterium. GTDB lineage: Bacteria > Bacteroidota > Bacteroidia > Bacteroidales > 4484-276 > CBDUSJ01. The sequence goes on from CBDUSJ010000274.1 coordinate 236, forward strand.
TCTGACCGTACTTCAAATCTTTGGTGTAAGCAAGGCCCATCATTTTCCACCGGGTAAGAGATTCAGGCAGGGTGAATTTTATAATAACCTCTCCCCTATCGTTTGTTTGCAAGTCGGGATAGAAAAACGCTGTTTCTTTCAGATCTCTTCTGACCTGTAAACCCGTAAAACGTTCTTTTTCAGCTTGTGCAGATTCTTCAGTTTCAAGTCTTACTTCGTCAAGCGGTTCTTCCACTCCTGCTGTTTTAACATTATCCATTTCCGCCCTTGCTCCCATTTTCATACCTGCTTCGGGAACCGCTGCACCTTCAAACATAAGCCTGTTCCGAAAAATTCCGCTGTAATAGTTGAAACCAAACCAGTTCAACTGATCATAAACAGGACTCCGGAACTTCAGGCCGGCCCATTTAATATTACTAAAAAACCGCCCTCTGCTGATTGAGAAATTATTCCTGTTGCTCCATTGGACAATTTGATTGTATGACTTGTAAAGTTCAAACACCCATTCATTTGAAGCAAAAGCATCGAGCGATTCATCATACATCGAAGCAAGCATTTCAGCAGCTACCCTGTCGCCGTTCTTTCCCTTAATCAGTATTTTCCATTCCTCCTTTGCACCCGGCTCAACTTTATCCCTGAAGGTTTCAAAAGAAATATCAAGCTCTTTATCCGTATAAGGAACTTTTACGACAAATGAATCTTTATAAAAGCGGTTATCTTTTACAAAAACCAGAACAACACTAAAATTACCGCGGTATTCTTCCTTTATCGGAATGGTGATCTTTCTTTGTTCCGTATCTAATTTTATCCATTCACGATGAATAATCTCACCTTTAAGTTGTATTTCGTAAATCGCATGAACATTTCCGGCCATTGTTCCTATCAGGAAAGACGCATCCTCGCCCGGCTCACCTTTATCGTTAAGTATCGTGAACCAGTTATATTCGTAAACAGGTGTTTTTTTCAGGTTCGGTGAAAAAACCGTAAAATATTTTTTATTCTTAACCGGATTGCCAAATTCATCTGTGGCGCTTATTTCAACTACATATTTCCCCTGTTTCAAATTTTTCAAATTTTCAATAGTAAAAACCGAATCTTCAGCAGTATTGAACTCTCTTTCAAAAACCAAAGATTCAACAGGCCAGTGTTCAGGTTCATTCTCATCAGAAAATATTGAATTAGGAAAATCCTTAGAAAAATCTTCCTTATTAATAACAAACTTATCAGGTTCCTGCCATAACCTTTTCCTGAAAAGCTTTTCCGGTTGTTTTAATTTGTTAATCGAGATCTTACTTTTTACGTTTATTGGTTCACCATTCAAATTTGTTGACAAAATTTTAAATTCGTCAGAGGCTTCCCTGTTTACCTTTTCAGGAATACCGGTATCGAGCAAAAGCGCAACATAACTCACTGATACAAGATTTTCGGCCGATTGTGTTTCACCGCTTATATCGGTTACATCGGCATAAATCCGGTAATTGAAAACCGGATTATATTTTTTATCGAGTAAATGATCAGGGATAGCTTTAAATGAAACAATAAAATTTCCATCCTTGTCGGTATTTGTTTCTCCGCTTGTAATCTCCACCTCGGGAGAAGATGGGAAAAAACCACCCGTGTAATACCACCGGTAAGGGAATCTCGCAGAACGCACAACACGGTATTTTACTTTGGCATCATCGATCGGGTTACCCGCATACGCAATAGCTTTTCCGTCAACAGTTACCAATTCATTAAGTTTGTAACTACCTTTAACAGGATTGAAAACAACTTCGAAATCCGGCCTTTTATAATCCTCAACGGAAAAACTGACCGACCCCGACTTGTTTTTTATTCTCATCATTCCGTTCAACAAACCTGTCGGGATGATGAAGGCGCCGTTTACCGAGCCATAATCGTTTGATGTTAGCTTGAGTTCCGAGACCACCTTGTTGTTTACATCATACAAACTAATATCAGTTGTATGGCCGGGCTTTATCCTGTAATCGTCGCCGTTTTTTTCAAGAATAATGCCTTTAAAGTAAACAGTCTGACCCGGCCTGTAAATTGCCCTGTCGGTAAAGAAATAAGTTTTTTCAATGTCTTTTTCGGGTTTTATCCGGCGGCTTCCCAGGTAATATCTTGAGTCAGCTATCAGGCGGTCGTTTTTCAGGATAAATTCCAATATAAATGATCTTGAAATTTTTTCGTTGTCCGGCTGCCGGATCTCAAAAAAGCCTTTTTTATCAGACTCGAAATTTTTCCAGGGTAATTTTTCATAAGTTCGTGTTTGATAATTGTATTCTTTAATGTACGATTTTATCATCACATTTTGCAACGGAGTCCCGGTTATCCGGTCAAGCACATAAAACCCGTAAGCATCATTTTTTGTTTTCTGGCTGATAAAACTTATTTGTGAAATCCAAAAATTTGTATGTGCAAGAAACATATTTTTTCCTGAAAAATTTTCCTTGTTACCAGACAGGATAACATAAAATCCGTATGGCAATTCTGGAACAGCAACTTCGGCAGAATGATCCTGATAATCGCCGTCGTCAGGCAGGTCAATTTCCCAGGCTTCGATATACTTTTTTTTGCTCAGTTCTTTTATCAGGTCTTTTTTCGGGAGTTTTCGAGATTGTTCCCTGTAAGTGTCATAATCAACATTTATTATTCTAAAATAAACCTTTTGCGTGTTTTTCCATTTAAGCAATCCTAAAAAGGGTTTTCCTTTAGGATTCACCGATTCGATATCCAAATCAAGCGAAGGTTTTTGAATTTCTTCCGTCAGGATTTTACAATTGTTTGCCCCATCCGAACCGGGGAAATTATTTATTGCTTTTTCGCAATATTCAAAAGCCTTTTTGATATCCCACTTATGAGCGTCAGAAACGAGAGGTTTATATAAGCCTCCCTGCCGGCGGAAGTAGCTTGCCAGTTCGAAGGTTGCATCTGTTGAATACGGCGAGTTTATAAATTGAGTTTCAAGTTTTTTTAATGACTTTGGGTAAAGACTGTCCTTTTCAGGAAGAACAGTATTGTTGTAAACAAATTTCAAGCGTTTCAGGTCTATATCGATCAAAGCACGCGGTTCAGTATCTTTCAGATGAAATGTAATTAGCTCCTGAAATATTTTCATGGCATAAAACATTCCCGACTCTTTGCCTGTATGTGTAATATTTAGTTTTGAAAAATCTTCGGGACTATCAAAATAAACCGGCGAATTCAGCGTAAACCGATCTGCCGGGCTGGTAAATCTTGATTCATCATTCATGAAAAAATCAATTGCACGATGCGCCAGGAAATCAAAAAGCGTGGGGCGGAATTTTTTGGAATTCTCACCTTTTTCAAGAATGACATCATAACTGCTGAGTTTTATTTTTTTCAGCTCCGCGGCATCTTCAAGCGAGGCAAGATAATTTTGAGTAACAGCTTCGATAAGTTTTTTATGTCCCCAGGTTCTGATATCTTCCTGTTCGTAATTTATCACATCTGTTCTCTCAAGAATTTTATAACGGTTTGCCTGATAATATCTCCAGTAAAGTTCTGCAAGAACAGAATGCAGGATTTGCTTTTGCGGAGCGCCTGACGCTTTGATCTCATTTTTTATATCAGCGATAGCATTTTCCATAAAATCCTCCTGGTAATCGGCCATAAGCTTTATCTTGTAAATGTTGGCCTTAATAAATTGAGGAATATTTTTTTCGTCTGTGGCTATATTGTAAATTTTATCTACAATCTCCAGCGCTGATTTCGGAAGTCCAAGCCGGGTGAGTGAATCGACTTTTTTCCAGTATTTTTCATAATCTTTATCCATAGGTGGTTTGTTTGATGAAAAAATCAGTGCGAGGGCAAGCAGTCCGGCCATCACTACTGATCCGAAAATTTTAGTTTTCATATTTAATAATTTTTGAATTTCTAAAACGAGGATAATATCTATTTTAAAAACTCCGAAAACATATCAAGAATTGTGCAAAAAAGAGATTGGGCAGATAAAATTAAAGTTCTACCACGAATTTAATTGGTAATGGATTAATGATAAAATGATAAAATGATTGAATGATT
>CBDUSJ010000275.1:0-4271 GCA_965369845.1 uncultured bacterium
TACATTAAGGCATCTTTAACCGGAAATAAAATTGCTTTGGCGGTATCGAGGCGTTCCTTGTTCAGTTCCCGCAAAGGCGAGTAATCGTCAAGAATATAAAACCCACGTCCGAAAGTAGCAACAACAAGATCATTTTCTCTTTCCTGAATTACGATATCTTTGACAACAATGTCAGGGATGCCGGAGCTTAACTCAACCCACTGCTTTCCTCTGTCGAGTGTAAAAAATAATCCAAATTCGGTTCCTACAAAAAGAAGTTCAGGATTTTCGGTATCCTCGGCGATGGTATGAATAGTTTGGTCATCGGGCAGGTTGCCGGCAATTGAAGTCCACGTTATACCTTTGTCTTCACTTTTAAGAAGATAAGGTTTGAAATCATCGCTTTTGATATTGTCGAATGAGGCATAAACCACGTTTTCGTCAAATCGTGACGGAAGAATATCGCTAACGTAGGTATATTCGGGAACTCCGGGAAAGGTATCAATTTTTCTCCAGTGTTCTCCTGCATCTTCGGTAACCTGGATTAACCCATCATCAGTACCAACATAAATCAAATTTTCTTTAAGCGGTGATTCGGCAAGAGAAACAATTGTTCCCCATTGTGATGATGAAACATCTTTGACAACAGCATTCGACGGCCAGTACTTGCCCATGACTTTAAATGAATTTCTGTCCATATTTCTTGTGAGGTCATCGCTTATTACTTTCCAGCTATCGCCACGGTCGTCACTCCTGAAAAGTTTATTTGCTCCGATGTACAACCTTGTTTTTGAATGCGGGCTTAGAATAAACGGAGTGTTCCAGTTCCATCTGTAGGTTAGTTCACCTTTTCCGGGTTCAGGACGTATTTTTATTTTCTCCCCAGATTTTTTATCGAACCTGAAAATGTTGCCATACTGATATTCCGAATAAACGATGTTCGGATCGTCCGGGTCGATTGCCTGCCAGAAACCATCGCCGCCAAGAGTAACAACCCACTCATCGCCGGTTACGCCGGAACGTTTTATATTTCTCGATGGGCCGCCCATGCTGCTGTTGTCCTGGGTGCCGCCATAAACATTGTAAAATGGAAAGGCATCGTCAACATTTACCCGATAGAATTGTGTAACAGGTAAATTACATTTGAATAAATAATTTTTTCCACCGTCGTAAGTTTCGTAAATACCGCCATCGCCCCCGATAAGAAAATGTTTTGTGTCGTCAGGGTCGATCCAGAGCGCATGGTCATCAACGTGGCGTTTGTTATTCCCGACAGATTTCCAAGTTTTTCCTCCGTCAAGAGTAATCTGGGAAAATGTTTCCATGGAATAGACTTTATCAACATCTTTAGGGTCGCAGTATATTTCGTTATAATACTGTCCGCTTGCCGAATGACTGCTCATTTTTTCCCATGAAGCTCCCCTGTTGGCCGACCTGAAAAAGCCGCCATTATCGTCAGCGGCTTCTACGATAAGGTAGAGAACATCAGTGTTCACAGGTGAGATTGCAATCCCCATACCTCCAATATCCGATTTAGGTAATCCTTTCATGATTTTTTCCCAGTTTTCGCATCCATCGGTTGTTTTGTAAACAGCGGATTCGGGGCCACCACCTATCTTTGTAAAACTTCTGCGTCGCCTTTGTTCCGATGTTGCATAAATCACATCCGGGTTTCCCGGATCCATGACCATATCGTTAACGCCGGTATTTTCACTTATTTCAAGGACTTTTTCCCATGTATTCCCGCCATCGGCAGTTTTATATAATCCTCGCTCACCACCCGGTCCCCAGACCGAACCCTCGGCAGCTACATAAACAATATCAGAGTTTTCAGGGTGAATAATAATTTTCCCGATTTGCCGCGAATCTTTAAGCCCCATATTTTTCCATGAGCTACCGCCATCTATTGATTTATAAACACCGTTGCCATAACCGAGCGCCCGCTGATGATTATTTTCACCTGTCCCAAGCCATACAATATTTGTGTTATTCGGGTCGATGGCAATAAAGCCCATGGCATAAGCTCCATAATTGTCGAAAATAGCTTTCCAGGTAATCCCGTTGTTTTCTGTTTTCCATACATGGCCGGATGCCACGGCAACATAATATTCGCTGTGATTGTTCGGATTAACTGCAAAATCGGCAATCCTGCCCGATGCGAATGCCGGCCCGATACTGCGCCATTTCAATCCCGAAAATGTATCGGATTTCAGAGTGTCTTTTTCTTTTTCGGTTTTTTTCTTTTTTGCGTCAACGCTTCCTGATGTCAGGATAAAGATAACTAAAAGGAAAAAAGTGATTAAGCTTTTTAATCGTCTTGGGCTTTGAGTTTGCCCTTTTTGTAAATAGGAATTTAACAACATCATTATTTATTTTTAGTTTTAAAGATTATTAATAATATTGCCAAAAATAAATAACAATTTCGGAATACAAATATTTAATGGGAAACCAGCTTATTTTTATGTTTTTTTATATCAGACTCATAATTTTAGACTTCTTAAAACTAAGAATAAACACTACATAATATTTGAACATTTTTTAATGAATAGAACACCCCGATATACTTCGCTACGGGGCAGGCGGATGACACGGATTTAACAAATTTTTACTGATATATTATCCCCAGAGTTTTCGGGGCAGGCTGTGATTATCAGTGCAATCCGTGTCATCCGCGTTCCTATAAATCGTTTCTATTTGTACTGTTTTATTTATATTTAAGAAAATCAGGCAATTATAAAACATTTGTAAGCATCGTCTAAGAACTCTCAATTCAAAAAATCATAGTACTTTCGCAATATGTTTTATATCATGACAAATTCTTTATTATATCAATTCTTACAAGGTATTACAAAAGTAGTATTAACTTATAAAATAATTTAAAATGAAAAAAATTGTATGCGTTATTTTAATTTTAATTTTTGCCGGAAGTAGTCTTTTTGCGCAAAATCTTGCTGAAAGAAAATCTGTAAATGTAAAAGACGTTGGATTTAATAACAACAAAATTATCTCTGACGACCTTGCTGCGTTGTTTGCAGCCACTGTAGTTTTTGGCGAAGCTCCGTTGATTGTTCAATTCAAAGATATGTCAACAGGCGACCCTCAGTCCTGGAGCTGGTATTTTGGAGACGGAAATGTTAGTATTTTACAACATCCGCTGCATACTTACGAAAATCCCGGATTATATACTGTAAAACTTACGGTTTCCGATAGCGCGAACACAAGTACTTTTACAAGGGAAGATTATATCATGGTTGTAGAGCCGGGAATCTGGGATACAATTGCATGGCCGCTCATCGGAGAAAAAACTTATTATATTGTAATTAACGGAGAGTCGGGATATGTGTCGGGAAATAATTCTTTCGGCGACCTTGCAAAAGCCAGTTATTTTTCCGGATTAACTAACGGTAGCCAGATCACTGCCGGGATTTTTGATTTTGCAATAGCTGAACGGACAATGACAAATGATATTCCCATAAAGTTTAATATTTGGGATAATAACGGTCCTTATAGCACACCGGGAGATATTCTTGGAACCTCTGAGAAAAAGATCAGCGAAATTGTTTATGATGTTCAAACTCAATCTCCCACAATAATATTTTTTAACCCTCCGGTTCAGTTCGACGGCTCATTTTATCTCGGCGTTGAGTTGCCCCAAATCGTGGGCGATACTCTTGCCTTGTTTACAAACACTAATGGTGATGTAATTGCCGGAAATGCTTGGGAACAGCACAGCTCGGAAAACTGGTACCCTTATTCAGATGAAACATTCAGTTGGGGAATGGATTTAGATCATGCAATATTTCCGATTATTGACCAGGGAACAGGCATAAACGACCCGGATTTGGTAGAAAACATTCTGATATTTCCAAACCCGGTAGCATCAGAACTTAACATATTTTTTCCCGATTGTTTGTTTCATGATGTTGAAATTCAGATTTATGATCTTACTGGGAAACTTTTAATTTTCAGAAATGAAAAAAACATCTCAAATTCCCGTATAAAATTAGATGTTGGAAAATTACACAACGGCATTTATACAATCAGGATAATTGCAGATAAAAATATTTTCAGCAGGAAAATCACGGTTATTAAATAGTGTTATGTCAGATATCTGACACGGAAAGAAGTATGATTGTACCAAGGTCAAATGAAAAAAAACTGCTTTCCGTAAGACGAGAAAAGCCCTCCCCTATTTGCAATTAACTTAAGCGGATTTGAATAATTCACCCCGTGAAATGCGAAATTTTATTTCACAGAGTTAACAAAAAAACAATTCCCCCTTTGAAAATGGG
>CBDUSJ010000276.1:0-4257 GCA_965369845.1 uncultured bacterium
TAATCCGAGCCTCTGAAATAATGATAGTTATCTGATGAGGGATCATTTAAAGCATCGATGTATGCTTTAGAATTAGGCCCAAGATCCGGAGCATCGGCTATCGTTTGCAAGTAAGCCTGATCGAAAAACAAGCGTTCATCTTCATCCATTAAACCGTCGTAACCAACATCCTGATAAAGTCGCGACCCTGCTTCGTTACTGAAGTTATTAACAAGAGCCTGCAGGGTTGGAACACGTCCCCATATTGTAGTATCAACGTATTCAACAATTTCAGATGTAGGAAGCCCGTTTTCATAGCTTTTTCTCGAATCACGAAGAATATCTTCCGAAATATCCCCAAGATTAAAATAGAGTTCACCCCTGTTTGTTGAATCTTTGGTAAACGGGTCCATAAGCCAGAATTCGATATATTCAACATTTGTTGCATCGAAATCGGTAGATTCTATTTTTCGCATTATACCACCCCATCGTGTTTCAGAATTGATAAGAGAACCATCGGCGTTAATACCTTTTGAAACGTTTGTTGGCTCAACGTCATAGTTGTATGGACCTCGTTCGGAGGGATAATACCCGATATTAAACACCGGGATATTAGTCTCGATGCCGTTAGGAGTGTCTTTATTGGGAAACACTTCTTTTTCAAATACTTGTCTGACTTCATTATCAGAAAGCTCATTCAGGTCTATATTTGAGGGTCTCAAATTTCCTCCTTCATCATAGAACAACGGATCGATGATAAACCAGTTAATCTTTGCTCTGTTGTATCCGTAAGTGATCCCTGTTTGTGATGCTGCTTCAGGGAACATATCCCAACTTGTTTGTTTTTGTGGCGTGCTTGCCAGAAACCAGAATCCAGGATTTCTTATGTCGATTGTAGATGTACTGCCTTCAAAGTCATCAATGTAGGAAGTTCCGGCATGGCCTATAACTTTAGAATGACCGGGAATAAAATGTGCAAATTCGCCATCGATAGTAACTTTTGATTCCTCCTTGGTTTCGATAAAAGGTAATTTATCAACCATTTTAGTAATGAACCTTGAATTTGTCTGATATGCAAAATCCATTCCCCAGATAGTATTCGATATCGGGTCGTCGCCGTAACTTACTTTTTGTGTTAGCGGCCTTTCGGTAAGATTAAGGATAGTGCCGCCAATATTAAAATCTTTATTTACCAGGTAGTCAACATGAGCGCCCATAAGTCGTTTGGTCTGAATAGTGAACAACGACTGGCTCTCCATCGAAATATTTATCGGAGTTCCCGAATTAAGAACCCCTTCGTTGATAATTCTCACCCTGCCAAGAGTGTAATCCACAGTATAGTCAACATTTTCAACAAGAGGAACGCCTCCGGCTGTAACCACTACCGAACCTTGCGGAACATTAAGAGCGTTAAGAGATATTTCCGAGCCGGAAGAAGATTTGTAAAAACCTTCGAGAATAAATTTGTTTTTTTCGGGATATTGCTGTGCTCCGTTTTTTGTTAAAGTATATAACGAATCGTAGGTGTAACGGTCGGCTATTTCGTCATCGTCTATTCTATACCTCAGATAATTTCCAAATGGTTCGAGGACCGTAAAATATATTCTCCCGTTCGAGCCCTGTATTGTACCGCCTTGGGTAGCAGCATTGCCGATGAAGTCGAAGATACCGTCGTGAGGCGGATTGAGCTGAGGGTCGAGGTTGTCGAAATTAAGAACGCGTAGCAACGGGATACCGCTCATCTTACCTGCTTCGGAAATATAACTTGTCGGAACTCCGTTTTCGTTTCCGGAGTATAGAATATTTAAAATGAAGTCTTCTTTCTGAACCTGGTAAGCGCCAATTGCATACACGTTTTTCATCATAAGGTTCCAGATAGGCACTTTGGTACTCAGCGTAGTCGATTTCAATAATTTTACCATCAGACAGTTTGGAGAAATAATACCTCCGTCAGAAAACTCACCAACCTGATAAACGGTGGTATCGCCAATAACATTATACTGAAATGCAACAGCAAGGGTTTGGTTGGAGTTAAGAGTTGTATTAAGTGATATAAAACCAATTTTACTGTTAAAAGAAAATTCATTGGAATTTAATTTCCTTGCGCTTTCCACCTTAACAAAATCGATTCCTGCGTCAAAATTATATTTTGGGCCTGTAAGTAAATTTGTAACCGTGTTAATATCGCGCACCTGGCTTTCATCCAAAAGGAGTCTATCCATCAAGTTATTCGATTTGAAATTGTCTGGAAAATAACTGTATCCAGGTATTATTGACGGATTATACGGGTCTTTTTCACCCAGGTCTTGGAAAGCAACAATATTTCTGTTTTCGGTAACCGCAGCGCCGATGTTTGTTACCCAAACCTCAATTTTTGTAATGCTTATGTTTGAACGGACAATTGGCAGTTCGGAAAGAGCGGTGTCGTAATTGTTTCTAAAATATTGTGCAAGCAGGAAGTGTTTGTATTCTTCGTATTCATCCGTATTAAGTGAAAATAAATTTGTTTGAGCGCCTCCCTGAACCGTAATGTTCGAGGTTTCGCTTTTTTGTTCAGAATATACGGCAGTTACTGTTGTACGCCCGAACCTAAGTTTTGTTTTAATGCCAAACAGACTTTGACATCCGGTTATCAGTGTACTGCTAAGCGGCAGGGTAACATTACCTGCTTCGATAAGTTGGATAATTTCATCTTCTTTACCTTCGTATTTCAGGTTCAATTTATTCTCAAAATCAAAGGTAGCTTCGGTATTATAGTTTGCCTCGAATTCAATTTTGTCGCCAATTTTTGCAAGTACACTCATCTGGATATTTTGCTGGAAGTCGAAATTAACTGTGTTTCGTTGTCTCACGTTAAGAGTTGGGTCATCTCGTTTGTTTGCAAGGACACCAAATGTTAACTCGGCAGATCCCTGTGGCCTGATGTCGATTGTGTTCGAGCCGAAAATAAGTTCAAAAATTTCTCCGCCGATATGTATCTGCGGAATTATTCCGGTGCCAAGCGCCCCGGCTCCCGCCGTTTTTGCGCGTTCATTCCAATACCGGCTCAATGAACGATTCAGGTCATAATTAAGATATTCGTTGAGTGTCATAGAATTCGGATACCTGTAATCCAGCGAGCCGATTTTGTTTATGAAAATATATTCTCCTGTAATTGGATCATACTCTATTTCTGAAGTAATATTCGACGGGTTGTTGAGATACATCGGCGATTCATCTTCTGGCTGCGTAAGATAAAACCCGTTATCTTCGAAAGGATAAATTAGCTGAAGTGTATCGTCTCCGTTATTAATGCTATCGGGCGGTGCAATCAGAAATGCGTTTGGAGATATTTCACCGGGCGAAGATGTTGAACCCCTTACATACGGCAGAAAAGCAAAAAGAAATAATGTTCCGAATATATATATAAAATATTGTTTCAATGAAATACAGTTTTCGCTATTGCCAAATTCCTAATTTAAAAAGCAGGTTATTTTTTATAACATTTTAAGCGCTTCTTTTATCAACTGCTCCACTGAACAATCCTGGTTTATTTTCAAAATTTTAATTAGCGCTTTTTCGGCAACTACTTTATGAAAGCCGAGTATGGTCAATCCAATTAACGCTTCATCTTTTTTGGTATTGTGTGTAATTTTTAAAAATTCCATAGAAGTATCAGCTCGGCTAACTTTGTCCTGAAGATCAATAATGATCCTTTTTGCAGTTTTAGGGCCGATTCCTTTAGCGGATTGCAGTACTGATATTTCGCCGTTATGAATGGCCGAATATATTTTGTCAGCAGTTAATGAAGAAAGCATCAGCATTGCTGTACTATTGCCTACACCTGAAACAGAGATAAGAAGTTTGAAAAGTTGCCTTTCCTGTTTATCCGAAAATCCAAACAATAAATAACCTGAAGGTGTTGTGGCATCTATCCTGAAAGTTAGATGAGTAAAAAGTTTGAATTCCGTTTTATCTTTCAGATGTGAGTATGTTTGAAGAGAAATATTAACGAGGTAACCTATTCCGTTACACTCAATAATTACATACGCGGGATTTTTTTCAATAAGTCTGCCTTTAAGATAATCGATCATTGAATAATGTTATTTTGTTTTCGGAACTGATTTTGAAAAAATTGATTTTGGCAAATGTAATAATTTCCGTTTTATTCAAAAAATAATAACCAACAAGTGCGTTGACAGGTAATATTTTGGGTTGTTATTTCAGATTTCCTGACGTCATAGGAAATATCAATGACACCAATAATAATGAATATCGAACATCGAATAAAGAATGAAG
>CBDUSJ010000277.1:0-4256 GCA_965369845.1 uncultured bacterium
ACATATCTTAATATTTGAATTTTCCTGCACGTTTATTAAAATTAACTCTATTTTTGGGTTTTTGTGATTTTTTAGTAATGAGGATACTGTTTTTACTAATTATTGTTTCTTTTATTAATACTGCTCTTGGAAAAACTACATTTCTCCGGAATCCTGATTTAGAAAAAGACAGCATCGTTATCCGGTCAAACATTCAGGATATCAGGCATTATATCATAATCGACTCGATATTGTTTTTTGGGAACAAAATCACCAAAAACAAGATTATCAGGCGGGAACTGATGTTTCATAAAAATGATACAATTCCTGCTTTAAATCTTAAATCCCTTTTTGAAAAATCGAGAGAAAATTTGATTAATACTACCTTATTCAATTTTGTAATTATCCACGATTCAATAATTTCGGTAAAAGAATTATACAGCCATATTTATGTTAAAATTGATTTTGTGGAAAGATGGTATCTGTGGCCTTTGCCTATTTTCGAAATATCGGGCAGGAATTTTAATTCATGGTGGAAAGAAAAAGACTTCAGCAAGGTAAATTACGGTGTGTTTCTTATAAAAGAAAACTTCAGGGGCAGAAAGGAAACCATAAAACTTTTGTTACGTTTTGGGTATGATGAAAGGTATGGGATCAGCTACGAAAAACCTTATATAAACCGGAGTCAAACCGTTGGAGCAGGACTTGGCGCAGGCTGGGAACAAAATCATGAAATTGCATATAAAACAGAAAATAACGAACTTATTTTTATTAAGAGTAATAATGGTTATCTGTTCAAACATTTTTATTCTTATCTTAACGTATTATTACGGCCTTCTATTTACAGTCATCATATCCTTCAGCTAAATTTCAATCATTATGAGTTTGCCGATACTGTTTTAAAACTAAATCCTGATTACTCTTTCGATAATGAGAATATAAATGAATACCTTACCTTATATTACCGGTTTTCTGTCGATCACCGCAACAATAATATTTATCCTCTTAAAGGTAATTATTACGATTTGGAAATTTCAAAAAGCGGTTTTGGAGTTTTAAAAAACGGAGATGTAAGTATGATTGAATTAAAAGGGTCGTACAGAAAATATTGGCAGATATACAAACGGTTTTTTTATTCGGCAGATATATCCGCAAAAATTTCGACCAATCGCGATCAACCGTATTTTTTTCAGAAAGGATTGGGCTACGATAGAAATTATTTACGGGGATACGAACTGTACGTTATCGACGGGCAAAGTTACTGGCTGATAAAAACAAATCTTAAATATAATCTTCTTCCTACCAAGGTTAGTAATATCAAGTTCATAAAATCGGAAAAATTCGGAAAAATTCATTATGCAATTTACCTGAGCTGGTTTTTCGACATCGGCTATGTGGATGCTTATAAAAACTATGACGTAAACAGTCTTAATAACAAATTGCTATACGGCACCGGGTTTTGTTTAGATTTTGTTACATATTACGATATCGTTTTCAGGCTTGAGTTTTCGGTGAACAAATCCGGTGAAACCGGTTTTTATTTTCATTTAAAAAATACTCTGTAACAATTTTATATAGAACCGGAAAATCCTATACATTTGCCGTTTTGGAAAATATGTAATTTTTTATTTTTTTTTTAGAAATGAGAATAGCATTATTCGGTAAATCTATTTCGGATGAAAATACTGTGTATCTGCAACAGTTGATCAATAAAATAAAATGCAGTAATTGTAAAATATTATTTTATGAGCCATATTATAAAAAAATAAAAAATATAATCGATATTAACTGTGAAACAACTCTTTTTAACACCCATGAACAGCTTCAGAAAAATGCAGATATTTTACTTTCGATAGGAGGAGACGGAACTCTTCTCGATACAATCACACTTGTTCGTGATTCAGGTATTCCAATACTGGGCGTTAACTTAGGCAGGCTGGGGTTTTTATCGAGCGTTTCGAAAGATGAAATTCTTCCGGCATTGGATGAGGTTTTGAAAGGGAACTATAATCTCGACCAACGGACTCTTCTTAAATTAATTACAAAAGAAAATCTTTTCGGGAATTTGAATTACGCATTAAACGAATTATCAATAACCAAAACAGAGACAATATCACTTGCTTTGATTGACGTTTTTGTTAACGAAAAACACTTAAATACTTACAGGGCTGACGGATTACTAATTGCAACCCCCACTGGTTCCACCGCATATTCTCTTAGTTGTTTCGGACCGATCATTACACCGGGATCAGAAAATTTTGTAATTACTCCTATTGCAAGTCATAACCTCACAGTGCGTCCCATTGTAATTCCCGATAAAGACACCATAAAAATAAAGGTAGGAGGAAGAAATAAAAATTATATTATCGGCCTTGATTCACGGTTGAAAACAATTGATGCAACTACTGAACTCACGGTAGTAAAAGAAGATTTCAAAATAAACCTGGTACAATTGCTTAATAAAGATTTTTTCTCAACCATACGCGATAAACTGCTTTGGGGCAAAGACAAAAGGAATTAACAAAATTTGGCATCTTTTATTTTTCAAATAATAAAAAGATGGAAGTTGAGTTTTAAAACTTAAATATAGAAATTTAAGTTGGCGTTTTTTTAACAGCAAAATCACGTATGTCATTTTACCCGAAACATCTGAAGAAAACCTTTTTGTTTTTATGTATCACGGTAATTTTTCTGTCCTGCCAAAAACTTGACGAGAACACAATTCCGCCGGTTATTTTTTTAAACGGCAGTAATCCTATGATTGTATTATATGGATGTGGTTTCGATGATCCCGGCATATCAGTTATCGATGATAAAGTTGATGATGTTACAATCCTCACATCCGGCACAGTTAACCCCGATAGCATAGGAATTTATTATATCGATTACACGGCAATTGATGTTGACAATAACAAAGCATACAAAAGCCGGAAAGTAATGGTTGAAACCATGAAAACCGATGATTATTTGGGCTCTTATCTTGTCAAGGATACCATGGGCCCTTATAATACATACAGGGATTATTATTCTAAATTAACAAAAATAAGCAATGACACACTTAAAATTATGATTTCAAATTTTAACGATTTTGGAAATAATTTTAAAATTACATTTACTTACGATTCTTTGGGTTTTATTCAAATTGATCCAAACACAAATGATACAATAATAGAAGGTATAGGTTCAACTTACTGCGAAAAAAACGCTTTCAGGCTTCAATATGTTGTCACTATTGAAAATAAAGAAAGTCAGGTTCACAGGGCGACATTTATCAAACAATAAAAAATTAAAATTTTGTTGATGTTTAAAAACAAAATTTCGGTTATAATAATTTTATTAATATTTTCCTTTTCTGCGAAAGCACAAAATATTGATATAGGTGTTTTTGGGGGAGTTTCTTATTATATCGGAGAGCTTAACCCCGGGACACAATTTTTGTTTTCAAAACCGGCTTTTGGTGGCATCAGTCGTATTAATTTTAATAACAGATGGGCTGTGAAGGTCAATGCATATTTTGGTAAACTTGAAGGCGACGATGTTGTTAACAAAACCAATGTAAACCGTAACCTTAGATTTCAATCCTCTATAACCGATATATCGGTTCAACTTGAATTTAATTTTAAAGATTATTTTACAGGAAGTTATAAAAACTATTTTTCACCGTTTATTTTTGTCGGGCCGGGATTTTTCTTATTTAAACCACAAGCAGAATTCAATGGTGAAACTTATTCTCTAAGAGATATCGGTACGGAAGGACAAAATATCGATTCATTGGGAAAAACAAAATATAATCTTTATGGAATTGCCCTTGTTTTTGGATTTGGAATAAAATACAGTCTGACGAACAGAATTGGTTTAGGGCTTGAATGGGGCATGAGGAAAACTTTTACAGATTATATAGATGATGTTAGCACAACCTATTATTTGGATTTCGATAAGCTGGACCCGCAGCAGGTTGGCGCCAACCAAATTCTGTCCGACCCTTCCGTAGTAAAACATAAACCCGGAATGCAAAGAGGAAATTCAGAAAATAATGATTGGTTTTCATTTGCCGGATTAACAATTACCTACAGATTTAACTTATCCCAAAAATCAACTTGCACAGATTTTGAGAATACAAAGAATAAATAATATTTTTGCAGGCAACTTTTTTTTAATATGAGCCTTAAAGACAAAATAGTAAGGGATAAATTGCCACAACATGTTGCCATAATCATGGATGGCAACGGGAGATGGGCAAAGCAACGCGGTAAAATGCGCACCTTTGGCCACAAAAA
>CBDUSJ010000278.1:0-4206 GCA_965369845.1 uncultured bacterium
TTTAGCCTTTTAACTTTAGCCTTTAGCCTTTTCAATTCTTAATACTAAATCGGGAGAAAAATAATTGAATATAGTTACTGAATATCCTAACTGGTTTATAATTTTATGCTTCTTACTTGGAGGAGTTTATGCGGCAATCCTCTACTATAAAAACAAGGATGAAGATTTTTCTTCTTCACTATTCAAGACTCTGGCAGTTTTCCGGTTTCTATCCGTAACAGTCATTTCATTTCTTTTGCTTTCTCCGCTTTTTAAAACCGTTTTGCGTTCGTCTGAAAAGCCGCTGATAATTCTCGCCCAGGATAATTCCGAATCTGTTGTTATCGGCAAGGATTCGGTATTTTATAAAAATGATTACAGGCAAAATTTTTCTAAACTAATCAGTGAACTCTCTGACGATTATGATGTAAAGGTTTTTTCGTTTTCTGAAAATGTAACCGAATCGGATGATTTTGACTTTAGTGGAAAACAAACAGATTTTTCTATTTTGTTTGATGAACTTCTAACAAGGTTTTCAAACAGGAACGTCGGGGCTGTTTTACTTGCCAGCGACGGTATTTTCAACAAAGGGCTGAATCCTGTTTATAGCGCCGGTAAAATTAAGTTTCCGGTTTATACCTTGGCGCTGGGCGACACAAGCGTTCAGAAAGATATTATTCTTAAAAAAATTAATTTCAACAGAATTGCCTACCTCGGTAATGCCTTCCCTGTTAAAGTTTTAATTAATGCAAACAAATGTAAAGGCAGTAAAAGTATTCTTACAATTTCTTCAAAAGGAAAAGTATTATTCTCGAAATTAATATCAATTCCTGATGACAAGTTCACCGAAACGGTCAATATCAAGCTTGATGCCAAAGAAGCGGGTATGCAACGTTTCAGTATAAAGATTGCACCTGTCGAAAATGAGATAAGCACAACAAACAACACAAGTGATATTTTTATCGACATCCTTGATGCCAAACAAAAAATACTAATTCTTGCACGAGCGCCACACCCCGATATATCTGCTTTAAAACAGGCAATAGAAAGTAATTATAATTATGAAGTTGCAAACTCGTTAATTGAAAAATTTGATGGTGAGATAGGAAAATACAACCTTCTTATTCTTCATCAACTTCCGGCGAATAAATATCCATTGGGCGCTCTTTTTGAAAAATCATCCGAAAAGAAAATTCCACTATTGTTTATTTTGGGCGCTAAAAGCGATTTGAATCGTTTTAATCAGCTTAATTCAGGATTAAGGATCATTACCGAAAAGCCTGCCTATAATGAGTCTCTACCGGTAATTAATCAGGAATTTACTTTATTTACTATTAGCGAAAAAACCCGTAAAGACGTTGAATTTTTCCCGCCTCTAATTTGCCCTTTTGGAGAATATCAGATGTTAAATTCAGCGAACATTTTATTTAATCAGAGAATTGGCTCGCTCGACACTAAATATCCGCTTGTTTTATTTAATCAGAACCTTGTTAGCAAAACCGGTATAGTTGCCGGAGAAGGACTGTGGAGATGGCGACTCGGCGAATTTGCAAAAACAGGAGATCATAATGCCTTTAATGAGATAATGACAAAAATGGTGCAGTACCTGTCGGTTAAGGTTGATAAAAGTTTTTTCAAAATTATCTGTAAAAACAACTTTCTTGAAAACCAGGCGGTAGAATTTGATGCTGAAGTTTATAATCAAAGCTACGAAATAATCAACGTTCCGGAGGTGGAAATCAGAATTAAAAATAGTGAAGGGCAGACTTATCCTTTTGTTTTTGGGAAAACCGCAAATGCTTATCATCTTAATGCGGGAATTTTTTCGGTTGATAATTACACTTACTCTGCCAGTGTTGGGGTAGGGGATAAGGTGTTTAATGATGCCGGTGTGTTTACGGTTTCTCCGCTAAATATTGAATCGGTAAATACTTATGCCAATCATAATTTGTTGTTTCAACTCGCTAATAAACATGATGGTGAAATGTTGGCGTTAGAAGAGATGAACGACTTTCCTGAAAAGTTGAAAGAGCGCGAAGATATAAAAACAATAACATATTTTGAAAAGCGTTATAACGAACTTGTTAATGTTTTCTGGGTTTTCGTTTTGATAATAATTCTTCTGTCAGGTGAGTGGTTTTTACGTAAAAGAAACGGAGCCTATTAATTCTTAAACAATTTAACAATTTAACAATCTAACAATTTAACTTTTAAACTTTTAAACTTTTTAACCCTCCTCTTTCCCATGGCACACACTATATTTATCATAATAATTTTTATAATAATACTTGATTTTCTGTTTGAGCGATTTCTTGATTATCTGAACACAACCCGCTGGAGCACGAAATTACCCGACGAACTGAAAGGAATTTATAATTCTGAAAAATATTGCCGTTCTCAGAATTATCTAAAAGTAAACCATAAATTTTCGATGCTGACAAGCACAGTATCTTTTCTTGCTATGCTTGCTATGCTCATCTTCGGCGGTTTTGCTTTTGTCGATCAGCTTGTAAGAGGTTGGTCGGACAATCCGGTGGTCATGGCTGTGTTGTTTTTTGGTATTATTGGTTTTGCCGCCGATCTGTTTTCGATTCCTTTTTCTGTTTACGATACTTTTGTTATTGAAGAAAAATTCGGGTTTAACAAAACAACACCGAAAACTTTTATACTTGATAAGATAAAAGGTTGGTTGTTGGGCGCTGTTATTGGCGGAGGGCTTTTGGCTCTTATTGTCTGGATTTATGAATCAACAGGTCAGTGGTTCTGGTTGATTGCCTGGGGTGCGGTTACATTTTTTATGGTTTTTATGACGATGTTTTATTCAAACCTGATAGTTCCGCTTTTTAACAAGCAAACGCCTCTCGAAGAAGGTGAGCTAAGAGACGAAATAGAATCATTCTCTGCAAAAGTAGGTTTTAAACTTGTTAATATTTTTGTGATCGATGGTTCGAAACGTTCAACAAAAGCCAATGCATATTTCAGTGGCATCGGGCCTAAAAAAAGAATAGTGTTGTTCGATACGCTGATAAAAAAACACACAACCAAAGAACTTGTTGCCGTACTAGCCCACGAAATTGGCCATTACAAAAAAAAACATACCTTAACCGGTACTTTGATAGGAATAATTCAAACCGGAATAATTTTATTTATTCTTTCTTTGTTTATTGGAAATCCTGTGCTTTCACAAGCGCTTGGGGCGAAGGAAGGCAGCTTTTACATGGGTGTGCTTGCTTTTGGTATTTTATATAGTCCCATCTCATTACTCTTGGGTATTGTGATGAATCTGATTTCAAGGAAAAATGAATATGTTGCCGATAAGTTTGCGACAATAAATTTTAGTGGCAACAGTCTAAAAGAGGCTCTTATTAAAATGTCGGTAGATCACCTGAGTAACCTGAGGCCTCACCCTGCCGAAGTGTTTGTTCATTATTCCCATCCAACCTTGCTTCAGAGGCTTAAAGCAATTGACAGGGTTAAAGAGTTAAAGAGTTAAAGAGTTAAAGAGTTAAAGAGTTAAAGAGTTAAAGAGTTGAAGAGTTGAAGAGTTGAAGAGTTGAAGAGTTGAAGAGTTGAATCGGTAATTGGCAAATAATAAAACGTAAAGCAAATTAAGTATTCCAAACTTTAGGCACTACACATCTGAATTTTCTTTATTATTCGTTCTAATACGATATTTGCTTCCTCACCACTTTTCTCATTTTCCATCGCTTTAGCCATTGCTTCATGTTCTTCGTCAGTAGCTGCACGACCGGGTAAAATCCAGTCGTCATCAGTCAAAGGTATGTTTTCATTGAGATTTACTGTATATCCGTTAGCACGAAGAAATTGAATTAAGGATATTCCTTTTTTTTGATTATCTGTTTCGACAATGAATCTCATAATAAAAATTATTTTATTTTACAAAAATACAATAATAAAATGAAAAAATAAAACAGTGAAAATTTCCGATAAATTGTATAATTCAGACTTTTGCAGGTGAACTATCTTGACTCTTAAACAAAAAATTCCATATCTTATGTTTATTTGGGGAGAAGAAAATAAAAAAGCTTATGGGATAATTATAATTAGTGTCCATGCATAAACTTATAAAAAGACACGAATTTCACAAATTTACACTAATTAAATTAGTGAAAATTAGTGCAATTAGTGTCCAATAATTTTTTCTAAACGACTTTATTGTTCAATAAAAAACCACCGTCTTCGACGGTGGTAATGTAAATTAGGCTT
>CBDUSJ010000279.1:0-4205 GCA_965369845.1 uncultured bacterium
AGATGTGCTTGTTCAGGCATTTCTCCGAACTCCTGACGAGGAACTTGCAAACAGGTATATTGGCGTTACTTCGAATTATTTGAAAATGTACGAAAACTTGATCGGTCCCTATCCTTACACAAAATTTGCACTGGTTGAGAATTTTTGGGAAACAGGTTATGGAATGCCTTCGTTTACCCTGCTTGGTGAAAAAGTAATTCGGTTTCCGTTTATCCTTCATTCTTCCTATCCTCACGAATTATTGCATAACTGGTGGGGCAATTCGGTGTATGTTGATTATGAAAAAGGGAACTGGTGCGAAGGAATTACCGTTTATATGGCCGACCACCTGATAAAAGAACAACGCGGACAGGGAAGTGATTACAGACGGACTACCCTGCAGAAGTTCACCGATTATGTGAATGAAACAAATGATTTTCCTGTTGTTGAATTCCGGTCAAGGCATAATGCTGCTGAAGAAGCTATCGGATATGGCAAAGCCACAATGTTTAATCATCTATTGCGTAAAAAGTTTGGCGATGAAAAATTTATTAAAGCCTATCAGGATTTTTATGTTGAAAATAAGTTCAAAATTTCTTCCTTTGATGATATCAGAAGATCTTTCGAAAAAATTACGGACAGTGACTTAAAACCGTTTTTCGATCAATGGCTTTTACGAAAAGGCGCTCCTGAAATAAAATTGTCGGATGTAAAATTGGGAAAAACAGGTGAGCATTTTGAACTTGAATTTACTTTATCTCAAATTCAGAAAGAAGATATTTTTTTCCTGAATATTCCTGTGGCAATTTATTTTGAAGATGATGTAGAACTTAAAAATGTTGAATTGAACGAAAGGTCAGTTACTTTAAAATATAAGTTTCGAAAACAGCCTTTAAAAATTGAAGTTGACCCACGCTTTGATGTTTTCAGAAGGCTTGATAAAGCAGAAGTGCCACCGTCTCTTTCACAGATATTTGGAGCTAAAGAAGGAATTATTGTCCTGCCAAATAACAGCCCCTTTTCAAAGGAGTATTTAAAACTTGCCGAAACATGGAAAAAGACACAGGAGGTACAGGGAAAATCCCTCGATATTGTTTTTGATGAAGACCTGAAAAAATTACCTGAAAATATAGCAGTTTGGATAATTGGCTTTGAAAACAAATTTACCGGACTGTTTTCAGTTCAGGAAGATTACACCTCTTATTTCGAAAAAGCACAAACCGAACTTATTAATGAACTTTCCGAAAACGGCTCTCTCGTTTATGCCATTCCGAACCCTGAAAATAATTTACAAACCATCGGATTTATTGGGACTAATGTAAAAGAGGCAGTTCCGGGACTAACAAGATTACTGTCGCATTACGGAAAATATTCTTATCTTGGATTTGAAGGCAAAAGACCGTCAAACGTACTGAAAGGCACATTTCCGGCTTTGAGTTCGCCTTTGTTTTATGTAATCCGGTACGATGGCAAAACCCCGGAAATAAAAGTTATATTAAAACCGGAGAAAGCATTAGCGGAGTATGAATAAATTAAGAGTATATTCTTATTTTATTCCGCTTTGGTTGTGAGGATTTTTGTGTTAACAAGACTGTATTTTTTAAAGCGGTTGATTAAACCATACTCCTCTTGAATGACATTTTCCGCCATTTACCGGCATAATACTTCTGTTTGCCGATTTTTAGTTGACAACACTATAATTCCATATTATTTTTGCTGCAATAAATTTTTTAATAACCAAATAATTTTTAATTATGAGAAATTATAATAACAGCAGATCGTTAGGATTCGCAATATTAGTGATCCTTGTGGGCTTTGTGCTTTTATTGTACAAAATGGACTTAATCCCTTATTTTATCAGTAACGTAATTATTTCATGGCAGATGTTACTTATCGTTATAGGGGTTTTTAATCTTTTTTGTTCAAAGCATCGTGTAACGGGAATTATTTTAATTGCAGTCGGAGGATTTTTCCTGGTTCCTGAAATGTTTATGGTGCCTTTTAGTTTTAGAATGGTATTCTGGCCGGTGATATTAATATTTATCGGATTGGCAATTCTAATACCAAATATTAGAGGGCAACACCGGCAGTTTGATGAAATGGGGAAACCTATTGACGAAGACGCAGATTACCTGGATGATGTAAGTGTTTTTGGCGGTGGCGATAAAACCATAACCAGCCGGAATTTCAGTGGTGGAAAAATTACAAGCATCTTTGGCGGATCAAAGATCAATCTTACCGAAGCAAGGCTTTCGGAAGGCAGAAACATAATAGATGTGTTTTATCTGTTTGGCGGAACCAGCCTGATAATTCCCTCCGAATGGAACGTCAAAATGGAAGTGATAAGTATTTTTGGAGGATTTTCCGATAAACGACGCCCCTCAAAAAATATTGAAATTCTACAAAAAAACGAATTAGTTATCAAAGGTTTATGTATTTTTGGAGGAGGAGAAATTAAAGACTACTAAATTTTTCAGAAAAACCGGCTGTACATTTTCGAACAAGCGGCCGGTTTTTTTAAAATAATCCGGATAATTTTTTAGATATAAAGTAAAAGAATAATTATTTTGAACCCTATTATTACAAATAAAAAGAATCTGATTTTTTACGTTGTTTGTGGCGCATTCATTGCTGTTCTGCATTTTTTAATCCTTTTTTATTATTATAGGTTTTCTCCTGTAATTTCAGTCTGCGATTCGTTTATTTACACGTTAATACTATTTGCTTTTGGAATAGGCGCGTGGTATATTATGCGTTATCTTACAACCGAAACTCAACTTGTGTACTGGATAATTCTCGACCATGTGGTTACTGGCGCTGTTATTATTTTTATCTGGCTATTCGGCGGTTATATTATTCTATCATCAATATTTATAAACGAAACAAATTACATACTGTTTTTAGACGATTCCCTCACGCTGCGTTTCGTTTACGGCATTCTTATTTATGCAGTTATTATCCTTATTTATTACCTGATAAATTATTACAAAAACTACCAGGAGAAACTTATAGAGGAAGCCGAACTAAAACAGTCGGTAAAAGAAGCTGAACTGAACCTGCTCAAATCACAGATAAATCCACATTTTTTGTTCAACAGTCTTAATTCAATTAATTCACTTATAGTTTTCGACCCGGAAAAAGCCCGTGAGATGGTGCTTGAATTGTCGGATTTTTTAAGATACACTATTCGCACCGATGAGAATGAGCAAGTTCAGTTAAAGTATGAACTAAAAAATATCCACCGTTACCTCGATATTGAAAAAATCCGGTTCGGTAGCCGGCTTGAGATTGAAGAAAATCTTGAAAAAGATTGCCTTGATGTTAGAATCCCGAATATGATCCTCCAGCCAATTTTCGAAAACGCAATCAAACATGGTGTTAATGAAAGCACCGACACTGTTAATATCCGGATAAAATGTAATTCTGATAATAACTACGTGAATATTTCTATCAGTAACAATTTTTCTCCCGATACGATTTCAAAAAAAGGAAAAGGTATCGGATTGGAAAATATTCGCCGCAGGCTAATGCTTCATTATAAAAGGAACGACCTTATGAAGGTTGAAAAAAGAAATAATATTTTTGAAGTTTTTATCAAGATACCTATAGTAGGCAGTTGACAGTTGGCAGAAGGCAGTCTCCAGTAGGCAGTCAGCAGTAGACAGAGGGCAGTAGACAGAGGGCAGTCGGTAGTTGGCAGTAGGCAGACTGAAAACTGCCGACCGATGACTGAAGACTGCCGACTTAAAAATAATACAAATTTTGCAGATAAATTTAAAAAGTATGAAAGAAACAATTCCAATTACGGCCGTTATTATTGATGATGAAGAACTTGCCCGAAAGATAATTGTAAAATATCTTGAGAAACATAGCAGGGTAAAAATAGTGGCAGAATGTGATAATGGATTTTCGGCTTTGAAAGTTATAAATGAACTAAAACCTGAAATAATTTTTTTGGACATCCAGATGCCTAAAATTAACGGTTTTGAAATGCTGGAGCTTCTCGACGAAAAACCTGCGATAATATTTTCAACAGCCCACGATAAGTATGCCATCAAGGCTTTTGAACAAAGCGCCGTTGACTATTTACTGAAACCGTATTCACAAAAAAGATTTGATACGGCAGTTGAAAAAGCGCTTGAAAAAATTTCTTCCCGACAAAATTATCAGAGTGGATTCAAAAAATTATCGGAACATCTCGACAGTTCGAATGAAATTCTGCAACG
>CBDUSJ010000280.1:0-4187 GCA_965369845.1 uncultured bacterium
TGAATATATACCCTGCTTCTTTTATGGAGCGGGGTTTTTTAATTGAAACCCAATTTATCCGTACGGATGAATAATTTGCCATTTTCTTCAGAGCCACGGCATTAATAAAAAATTATTATCTTTACAGGAATTTTTAGTATATCAATAAATATGGTTCTTTTTCAAAATGAATGGGTAAAATTACAGAAAGAAGTAATATATCAATAAAATTTAATCACATTTTAGCTCATTTTCAACTTTTGGCATTTCCAATTTAAAATTATCTTTGTGCCATGAAAGAAACTATCCTAATACTCGATTTTGGTTCTCAATATACTCAATTGATTGCGCGCAGAGTTCGTGAACTTAGTGTTTATTGTGAAATTTTTCCTTATAATAAAATACCCGAACCGGATAAAAATATTAAAGGTGTGATTCTTTCAGGCAGTCCGTTTTCTGTACTTGAAAAAGATGCTCTCAAGCCGGAACTTAACGGCATTCTCGGAGAGATCCCCGTTCTTGGCATCTGCTACGGGGCACAATACCTTGCGTATAAAAATGGGGGAAAGGTCGAGCCTTCAAAGAAAAGGGAGTATGGCCGCGCCAGGCTGACTACTATAAAAAAATCCAGTGAATTATTAAAAGGTATGACCCTGGGATGCCAGGTTTGGATGTCGCATGGTGATACAATCCGGCGCCTGCCAGAAAATTATAATATTATTGCCGGCACAGATGATGTTGAAGTTGCAGGATACCAGGTAGGAGAAGAGAAAATTTACGGTATCCAGTTTCATCCCGAAGTTTATCATTCGACAGAGGGGATGATACTGCTGAAAAATTTTGTTGTTGATGTTTGTGGCTGTTCCCGCACATGGACACCGGCTTCATTTGTGGAAACAACAGTTGCCCTGCTAAAGAAAAAGATTGGAAATGACAAGGTGGCGCTTGGCATTTCGGGAGGGGTGGATTCTTCTGTCGCCGCCATTTTATTGAATAAGGCAATTGGTCGTCAGTTGTTTTGTATCTTTGTGGATAACGGCCTGCTCAGAAAAAATGAATTTGAAACAGTCCTTGAAACATATCAAGATATGGGGCTTAATGTCAGGGGTGTAAAGGCTGCTGACAAGTTTTATGCTGCCTTGCGGGGAATCAGTGAACCTGAGGCAAAAAGGAAAGCAATTGGTAAGACTTTTATTGAAGTATTTGATGATGAAGCTAATAAAATTGAAGATGTAAAATGGCTTGCTCAGGGAACAATTTACCCTGACGTGATTGAATCGGTTTCGGTAAAAGGACCTTCTGCGACAATAAAATCGCATCATAATGTGGGAGGGCTGCCGGATTTTATGAAACTCAAAATAGTAGAACCGTTGAACAATCTCTTTAAGGATGAAGTTCGTAAAGTAGGGCAGGAGCTTAAAATTAAAAGCATTATTCTAAATCGTCATCCTTTTCCGGGCCCCGGACTTGGGATCAGGATTCTCGGAGAGATCACACCCGAGAAAGTCCGTATTTTGCAGGAAGTAGATAATATTTTTATCGAAAACCTGAAAACCCACGGACTTTATAATGAAGTCTGGCAGGCGCTGGCGTTATTGTTGCCGGTGCAATCGGTAGGCGTGATGGGTGATGAACGTACTTATGAAAATGTTGTTGCTCTCAGGGCAGTTGGTTCAACCGACGGCATGACCGCCGACTGGTCGCATCTTCCCTACGAATTTTTATCTAAAGTGTCAAATGAAATAATTAATAAAGTTAAAGGTGTTAACAGGGTTGTTTACGATATAAGTTCAAAACCACCCGCAACTATTGAATGGGAGTGAACGTTAAGTTGAAGGGTTAAAGAGTTGAAAAGTTAAAGAGTTGAAGGGTTGAAGATTTAAGATTGAAGATTTAAGATTGAAGAAATCACCAACTCATCCACAGAGTTAAAGAGTTAAATGTAAATGTTAAATATTTACCTCATAACGTGAGAGTTCTTAAATTATGCTTACAGATGTTTTATAATTACCTGATTTTCTTAAATATAAATAAAATATATCTGTGAAAATCTGAGAAATCTGTGGCTTGATGAAAATACAAAAGATACTGCCACAGATTACACTGATTAACATAGATTTATTTTTCAGTGAAAATCCGTTAAATCCGTGTCATCCGTGTTCTATTCATTAAAAAATGTTCAAAATATTATGTAGTGTTTATTCCTATTTTTAAGAAGTCTATAACGTATAATCAATATCCAAAAATGAGAACAGTAAAATTATTTTTTCTTCTGTTAATTATTTTAGTTTTAAATTTGGTTTTATGGCAGAGAAGCCTTGCAACAGCTAAGTCAACTGCAAATTATGAAGTAATTTTTAGTCCGCCCCAGGATTCAATAAAGAGATTCTTTGAGTACCAGGCAAGGGGGAAAGAATCGATATATCAAATTGCAATTCGTTATCAGGCAAGCGTTGACAATATTTACCTGCTGAATCCCGGAATAGGTGATCAATTAAGAAATGAACAAATTATTAAAATTCCTTTAAGTCCGGTAAGAAAATCATTTATTACTCATACAATCAGAAAAAGGCAAACAGTAAACCGGTTGGCAAAAATGTACAAGCTTTCAGTTAATGAAATACGCGCAATAAATCCGTATCTTTCACGTCATTTGTTGCCCGGTCAGGTGGTGAAAATTCCGCTTCTGTATATGGACAAAGAAAAAATTGCACTTATTGACAGCATAAATCTTATCGAACCTGGAATATTAAATGAAAACTATATCAGCGAAAAGGAATTTTGCTACAATCTGAATGAATCAGGCGAATACAAAATTGCCCTGATGCTCCCATTATATTTTGATGTTCTCGATTCGTTAAAAACTGAAAATATTGAAAATCCGGATCAGGAAATTTTTCACGACTTTATTAAACCTTTTACATTTATTCAGTTTTATGAAGGGTTTATGATGGCTGTGGATTCGTTGCAGAAAGCAGGACTTGATGCCAGGATATTTGTATTTGATGTTGACGAGGATGTTCAAAAAACAAAACTTCTCGTAAGAAATCCAAATCTCAGAAATATGGATTTGATAATCGGGCCGGTTTACAGCGAAAGCTTTTTTGTCATTTCCGGTTTTGCAAATGAAAATAAAATACCCATCGTTAATCCGTTTTCAACACGTGAAGAAATACTGTATGATAATCCATGGGTGTATAAAATAAAACCTTCGGTAAATAGCCAGTTTGAAGAACTTGTAAGGTATTTGAACGAACACCACCCTAATTCTCAGATATTTATTGCAAGGCATAACCCGTACCAGGAATCGCTTCGCTACGAAAGACTTAAATCGGAGCTTAATAAAAATCTTAACATCAGGCCGGTTCTATTTGCCGATTTATATAAAGAAATTTTGTACAGCCGCGATAGTGTAAATACGTTAATTCGAGATGCTTCGACAGAACACGAAAATGTAATTATAACCTTGTCGGATAGAACGGTTTTTGTGCTGGACTTTTTAAGGAAAATAAATGAATTGCGCGACACCTTTCAACTAACGGTGATTGGCATACCTCAATGGAAACAACTTCGTGACCTTGAATTGGAATACCTGAATAATCTGAACACACATATTTTCGCCGAGAATTTTGTCGATTATAATAATCCGGAAGTGAAATATTTTGTAGAAAAATTCAGGGAGAAATTTAAAACCGAACCGCAGGATTTTGCTTTTGAAGGATATGATATCGGAATTTTTTTTCTGAGCGCTCTGCAAAAATACGGTAAGCATTTTAACGACTGTATTCCGTATTATAAAAAAGACCTTCTGCATACAAGCTTTGATTTTGAATCTCAGCCCTGCGATGGTTTCGAAAACATTTACTGGAAAGTTCTGAGTATTTGGAATTATCGCTATTTTGATGTATCAAGGAAATTTTCAACTTTTAATGTTAATCCTCCACCGGGGAAATATTATAAATTTATGGATTAAGATAATTTGGGGTTTGTTGGTTGAAGGGTTAAAGAGTTGAAGAGTTGGAGAGTTGAAGAGTTGAATGGTTGAATGTTGGAGCGAAGCGGAAATCCCGATAGCGAAGCATGAGCGTGCCGGGAGTTAAATTGTTAAATGGTTGATGGAAATACAATTGAATAACAATCGAATGACAGCGAAGCGGATGACAATTGAATGACAGCGAAGCGAATGACAATTAAATGACAGCGAAGCG